>JAKONH010000127.1 GCA_022702045.1 Spirosomataceae bacterium | reverse complement strand
CGAGTCGATGTCGCGGGTGCCGATGGGGTCTGACGGCGGTGCGCTGTTTATGAACCCGTTGATTGTAGCCCGGCATAATATCGTGCCACAGGGAATCTCCGCCGACCTGATTGCTACCATCCACGGCTACTCCCGTACCGAGGTCGACACATATGCAGCAGAATCTTACCGACGTGCCGTGGCCGCTCAGGCTGCTGACCGGTTTAGTAGAACGCTCGTACCGTTACGGGATGATCTTGGTCTGCTACTACTTGACCAGGACGAGGGTGTGCGGTCTGATACGACGGTGGAAAATCTGGGTAAGTTGAAACCTGCTTTTGAAGCGATGGGCAAACTGGGTCTCGACGCACTGGCTCTGCTCAAGTATGCTGACCAGGCCCGGATCAATCACGTACACCATGCCGGAAACTCGTCGCAAATTGTCGACGGCGCTGCTGGGTTGCTGATCGGTAGCCGGGCGTTTGGTGAAAAGGCAGGGCTGAAACCCCGCGCCCGTATTAAAGCATTTGCTGTTGTCGGGTCCGAACCGACAATTATGCTGACTGGGCCTGTACCCGCCACCCATAAAGTTCTGAAACGGGCAGGAATGAGTATTGGTGACATAGATTTATTCGAAGTTAACGAAGCGTTTGCCGCTATACCAATGGTGTTTATGGACGAGTTGGGTATCGATCATAGTTGTGTCAATGTCAACGGTGGTTCTATTGCTCTGGGTCATCCACTGGGTGCTACGGGCGCTATCATTTCGGCTACGCTTATCGACGAGATGGAACGTTCAGATAAGCAGTTTGGACTTTCTACGCTGTGTATTGGCGGAGGGATGGGCATCGCTACCATTTTTGAACGGGTATAATCATGATACACTACACAGTCGACAAGGGTGTAGCGGTCATTGCCTGGGAGATGACATCGTCGCCCATGAATGTCCTCAACGATGAGTCGATCCCCCAATTCGAAGCTGCGCTAAACCGAGCCTACGCCGACGAGGCTGTAACGGGTGTCATCATCACGTCGAACAAGCCCGAATTTGTAGCCGGGGCCGACCTGAAGATGATCCTGCGAAACAGCGATAAGGATCCGGCTGAGATGCTCAAAATATCGACCGAACTGAATCGAGTCTTTCGCGGCATCGAGACATCGGGTAAGCCAACCGTGGCTGCCATCAACGGTACGGCACTGGGCGGGGGCTACGAAATTTGTCTGGCCTGTCATCACCGCATTGCCCTTAACAATGGAACGTCCGCCCGGCACAAGGCATTGATCGGTCTGGTTGAAGTAACGATTGGTTTAATACCGGGTGCAGGGGGAACGCAGCGACTACCACGAATGCTAGGGCTACAAGCTGCTTTACCGCTGATACTCGAAGGCCGGAAAGTGGGTGTCAGCGAAGCGGCACAGATCGGCATGGTCGACGCTGTCGCCGATAGTCCGGAAGCGATGATGGAGATGGCCCGTGCCTGGATTGCGTCTAACCCAAATCCGATAAAATCTTGGGATCAGGTCGATAAGAAGACAGGGAAGATCGTTGGTAAGGACAATGTCAAGGTGCCGGGCGGAAATGTGCAGTCGCCTGTCGGAGTACAGACATTCAGCGCCGGCACAGCCATGCTGATGGACAAAACCAAAGGTAATTATCCGGCTCCGCTGGCAATTATGGCCTGTGTCTACGAGGGGCTACAGGTCAATATCGACCGGGCCTTGCTGATTGAAGCGCGGTACTTCGTGAAGGTAGCTACCTCGACCGTAGCCCGCAGTATGATTCAAACTATGTTCCTGGGGCTGAATGAAGCCAATAAGGGCGCAAGTCGGCCGAATGATCAGCCCAAAACCGACGTCAAGAAACTGGGTGTGCTGGGAGCCGGTATAATGGGGGCCGGTATCGCGTACGTGTCGGCGCAGTCGGGTATCGACGTTGTGCTGAAAGATGTATCGACTGACGCGGCCGAACTTGGAAAAGATTATACGCGTGCACTCCTGCAGAAAGCAATCGAGCGGGGGAATACTGACGCAGCGGCCGCCGATTTAGTTCTGAACCGTATCCGCACAACTACCAATGCTGTTGATCTACAGGGATGTGATCTGATTATTGAAGCGGTATTTGAAAATCGTACTCTGAAAGCACAGGTGACGCAGGAGGCCGAACCGATGCTGGCTGAAACGGGTGTATTTGCTTCGAATACATCGACGCTACCCATTAGTGGTCTGGCGATGGCATCGGCCCGTCCCGGCAACTTTATCGGCATTCACTTTTTTTCACCCGTCGATAAGATGATGCTGGTCGAGATCATCGTGGGTAAGCAAACGTCGGACTATGCGCTGGCCGTGGCGATGGATTACGTCCGTAAGATTCGTAAAACGCCCGTTGTTGTCAATGATTCCCGTAGCTTCTACACGTCCCGCTGCTTCGGTACCTATTCAGCCGAAGGAATGGAATTGCTACGCGACGGTGTTAACCCGATCCTGATCGAAAACGCGGGAAAAGACGCCGGTATGCCCGTTGGACCGCTGGCTGTTACCGACGAAGTGTCGCTGGAACTGGTTTATAAAATTGCTAGTCAGGGTGTGCAGGATGGAGCTATCCGCGACGACGATACAAGTTATCAGGTAGCGAAACAGTTTGTCGAAGCCGGGCGGTTGGGGAGGAAAGCCAAAGCCGGCTTTTACGACTACCCGGAAACCGGTCCGAAGCTGCTATGGTCAGGATTAGATGAACTGTTTCCTCGTGCTGTCAGTCAACCCACTGTTGAGGAAGTGAAAAGGCGATTGCTTTATCGACAGGCCATCGAAGCCGTCCGCTGTTTTGAGGAAGGTGTCGTGCGAACGAAGCTGGACACTGATCTCGGTTCAATTCTGGGTTGGGGCTTCCCGGCCTACACAGGAGGAGCGTTATCATTTGTTGACTTTGTCGGTCTTGATACGTTTGTCAGCACTTGCGACCGGCTAGCCGATCAATACGGCGAACGCTTCCGCCCGACCAAATCCTTACGTAATCGACTAGTTACTGCCGCGCTCTCAACTAGCTAGTCGCAAATCGAAAAAGGACAGCAACGCGCTGTCCTTTTTCGATTGTGTCGTTTTCGGTCGCCAATGGCTATAAACCGTAAACGGTATATCTACCGGCCCGGCTGCTGCTGCGGCATTTGGGGTGGCATCATCTGACCCGGCTTACCTTTTTGCACGTCGAGTAGGTCGATGTCGAAAATCAGCACCGAGTTGGCTGGAATCGTTGGATTGCCCCGTGGACCGTAGGCCAAGCCTGATGGAATGTACAATGTTGCTTTTTCGCCTTTGCGCATCTTCATGATACCTTCTTCCCAACCCGGAATTACCATACCGACGCCAACTTTAAGCTGGAAGGGTTTACCACCCGCCTGCGGACTGGTCAGGTTGCTGTCGAATACCTTGCCGTTCATCAGCTTACCAGTATAATTTACGGAAATGTCGTCACCGGCCGTTGGCATTGTACCGGCACCGGCCTGCGTGGTTACCACATAGACTCCATTGGCCGTTTTCTGCGCCTTACCCGTCAGGTTGTTTTTTGCCAGATACGCCGTGATCGCTTTATCGTCGGTCACTTTTTGCTTGTCGAAGTCAGCAGCCTGCGCCTTTTTGAATTCGTCTTCTGACTGGATGTTCAGAATTTTTACGGCAATACCAATGTCGCTGCCTTTTGTTACACCCGGAGGCATTGGCTGCATATTACGGGTAAACAGCGAATCGGCACTTACGTAAAACGTAGCACTGTCGCCTTTGCCCAGCATAGTCAGACCTTCTTCGAAGCTGCCTTTGAACGGCGGAACTTGGAGCAGCATCTGGAAGAGAGCCCCTTCTTTATGTGTATCGCGCAGCAC
>JAKONH010000095.1 GCA_022702045.1 Spirosomataceae bacterium | reverse complement strand
GTGTCAAGATTTTCGCCGACGTGCCGCATGACGTCCAGCCGTGAGCCAGATAAAGCCATATATGAATTGCGTAAAAGCGTTCTGAAAACTGAAAATGGTAAGCAAGTTACGGCTATTCCGGTGGGTTATTTGTACGCATCGGTACTTAAATAACGAACCTATCCCGGCATCGGTTATTTTTGGCTGAAACATACCCATTTGCCTGTCCGTGGCTGTATGAAAAAATTGCTCGACTACGTACTCAGTGTCGTTTATGTCCTTTATTTCGGTCTGGTACTGCTGGTTTTCCACGTGTTGCAGGCTGTTGCATTCAACGTTTTTGGCCGCCCCGCCCACAAGAAAGTCGTCGATTACATGAACGCCAGCATGACCTTTGGCTGGCTGCTTACCGGTACGACAGTTCGCTTCCGGCAGACAGCACCACTACCCACCGACAGGCCCATTATTTTCGTTGCTAACCACCAGAGTATGTTCGACATTCCGCCGATCATCTGGTTCCTGCGCGCCCACACGCCCACGTTCGTATCGAAGATTGAACTGGCTCACGGTACGCCGGCGGTGTCGTACAACCTGCGTAAAAGCGGGGCCGCCCTGATCGACCGAAAAGACTCCAAACAGGCCATCATGGAGATTTCGCGGCTGGGTAAGCTGATTCAGGAACAGAACCTGTCAGCCGTGATTTTCCCGGAAGGAACGCGGTCAGCGTCCGGGCAGATGCGCCCGTTCGCGACGGGTGGCGTAAGCGTATTGCTCAAGCGGGCCCCCAAAGCCCTTGTCGTCCCCATTGCCATTCGCGGTTCGGGTGCGTTTACACCGAAAGGGTTGTTTCCGTTGACGTCATTTTCGCGGCTATCGTGGGTAACGCTGCCACCCATCGACCCGGCCGGTCAATCCGCCGACGAAGTGGTACGGCAGGTCGAAGTAGCTATCACGGCCGAACTCGCGCATCCGCTGACACTGGTCAACGCCTAGCGTCATACGCCCGTTCACGCACCGGAGTTGCATTCTCCAGGAAGCGATTGACGTCATCGTTACTCCGTAGAATCAGTGTCGTTTTGTCGGCAGGTTGCTCATGAAGGAGTTGCCGGATCTGCTTTGTTTTGACAGGGTAGTTCCACACGAACCGCAGAAAATTCCAGTCCAGCCGTTCCGGGCATCCGGCTGCCTGATCGGCTCGAACCTGTCCGTAGTTTTTCAGGATTCGGCGAACGACCCGCCACAAACAGACCAGGCGCGACCGTTCCAGCAGGATAAGCGTATCCGCCCGGTCGATGCGCCCGGTAACGATCGATTCGCGGGTGTAATTTCCGTCCGTTATCCACTGTTCATCCGCAACGATACCCGCAATAGCCGCTCTAAACACCCCATCTGGCCGGATCACCCAACCCGGACTGAAGAAGTGTTTGTCGAGATGAAAAACGGGTATTCCTGTCCGGTCAGACAAGTGCCGGGCCAGCGTCGATTTCCCCGAACCCGGACTCCCGAAAATAGCTACTCGTTTCATCGACAGCGGCCTACAACAGATAATCAACTTATGGTCAACACTCCAGACAAACCACCAGGAGTTTTCTCTGCCATCCCGACCAGTCCGCCGGCGCGGGATGACAAGAAAGGGTCTTGTTGTGAGTTATGTTACATGCCGAACTTTTCAAGCCGCCGATACAGCGCCTGCCGCGACAGGCCCAGTTCGCGGGCGACGTCGGTGATGTTTCCCTGATGCTTCTGCATGGCGCGCTGAATCAGTTGTCGTTCCATATCGTCGAGCTGCATGGTCTGCATAACCGGCGACGAAGCTGCTGTACTCTTGCGGAAAGCCATATCGGCGGGTTCGAGTATAGTACCCGGTGCCAGAATGACCGCCCGCTCGATGCTATGCTGTAACTCCCGCACGTTGCCTGGCCAGTCGTAACTTTTCATCTCAGCCAGCAAAGCCGCGCTCAATCCGGTTACGGGCCGATTGTACTGCCGGGCGTAGCGATCGATGAAATATTCGGCCAGTAAGCGCAGGTCTTCGGGGCGCTGTCGCAGAGGTGGCAGCACTAGTTCGATGGTGTTGATCCGGTACAGCAAATCCTGCCGGAAGCTACGGTCGGCCACGCGCTCGTTCAGGTCGACGTTGGTCGCGCAAATCAGGCGAATATCGACGGGCCGTGCTTTGTTGCTGCCGACCCGCGTCACCTGCCGCTGTTGCAACACGGTCAGGAGCCGGGCCTGTTGCGCCAGCGTCAGGTTACCGATCTCATCCAGAAAGAGTGTTCCGCCGTTGGCTTCCTCGAATCGACCGAGACGATCTTCGCGTGCATCGGTAAAGGCGCCTTTGACATGCCCAAACAGTTCGCTCTCGAACAGGCTTTCGGTCAGTGCACCCACGTCGACACTGACAAATGGTTTATCGCGCCGATTCGATTGCGCGTGAATCGCGCGGGCAATCATGTCTTTTCCGGTTCCGTTCTCACCCAGAATCAGCATATTGGCGTCGGTCGGTGCGACGCGACCGATGGTGTCCAGAAGCGGGCGTAGCGAGGGTCCAACGAGCGACTGCGTGAGTGATTGCCCCGTCGTACTTTTCCCCGGCTTCCGGGCGCTATCGTTCTTACCGGCCAGCGCTGCGTTGTCGTTTTTCCGCTCATCACCACCAGTCCGACGAGCAGACTCGCCCCGAGCAATCGCACCTCGTATCGTTTCAACGAATTTGTCATTCTGCCAGGGTTTCAGCACGAAGTCGACCGCCCCCGCTTTCATCGCCCGCACCGCCATCTCCACGTCGCCGTAAGCGGTGAACAGCACCACCCGCGCCTGCGGGTCGATGTCCAGAATGCGGTCCAGCCAGGCAAATCCTTCGCGACCACTACTGACGTCGCGCTGAAAATTCATGTCGAGTACAATGGCATCATAATGACTGTTGTTGAGTAAAAACGGCAGTTTTTCGGGATTTTTCTCAATATCAATCGAGCCAAAATGGCGTTTCAACAATAGGCGGGCTGCCAGCAATACATCGGGGTCGTCATCGACCAGCAGTACTCGTGATTCTTGCATAGGTCAAAGATAGAAGAGCCGGGCAAATGTTGCTTCCCGTTCGGGAATAAACGAATGATTGCCCATTTCTTGCCAACTTTACCGCCTGACCGGGGTGGTATCCGCCGTCGGTTTCTACCGAATGATTACAACCTCTCCCATTCCGCTCGACAACCGACTTTTCTACGCGCTCGTTGCCATTGGACTGATCCTGAACGCAACTGGCTTGCTGGTGCCGATTATCGAACCCGACGACGCGCTGTACGCTACGCTGCCCAAAACGATGGTGGAAACGGGCGACTGGGTCCGGCTTTACGTGTTCGGTCGCGACTGGCTCGACAAGCCGCATTTTCAGTTCTGGATGACAGCCATCAGTTACAGTCTGTTCGGCGTTAGCTCGTTTGCCTACAAGTTACCCGCACTACTGTTTTTCTTCGGCGGGGTATACTACACCTACCTGTTTGCCCGGCTCGCTTACTCGACACTGGTCGCGCAGGTCGCGACGCTGGTTCTGCTGACAACGTTTCATAGTATTCTGTCGAACAACGACGTACGGGCCGAACCGTATCTGACGGGACTAATCATCGGGTCGGTGTACCACTTTTACCGGCTCTACCGTAACGGGCCCGGCTGGCATTTGTGGGCCGGGGCCCTGCTGACGGGCTGCGCCATGATGACCAAAGGGCCGTTCGTCGTACTGACCATCGGGTCGGGCCTGGTTGTCGATTGGCTG
>JAKONH010000088.1 GCA_022702045.1 Spirosomataceae bacterium | reverse complement strand
CGACATGGACCGCGTGAGCCGTTCCGATAATGACAGCCTGACCCGAAGCCGATTCATTCTGAACGAATCAGCTTGCATGATCGAAGCTGTAAGTAGTTTACGGCGGCTCAGCAACTGCGATACATACCCTTTGCTTACGCCAATCTGCTCGGTCAACTCGGAAGCCCATATGCCTTTTTCTTCCATCGTCAGGCGAGTAGCTTCAATGGAATCAGGTGGGGAAACGGGATGACGTGTGTCTTCACACGCATTTATCACAAGCAGTACTAATTCAAATTCGTCTCCTTCCGGAGTCCCGGGTACAGCATCAAATAGCATGTCAGTGTGTTCGAGCGCCACAGCATGTTCCTGCTCACTCTTAAGTAGTTTAACGTTCATTGTCTTTGTAGTTTATCGTAGCTGCGTCGATTTTGTCGAAAATAAACTTTTCGTCGACGATATTACACACCCACGATTGCTTTTTTGCCGACGCGGTCGAGGAGGGCTTTGACTTCGGGTTTGCAGGAACCGCAACCCGTACCGGCTCCAGTGCTCTGGCAGAGTTTACCAAATTCCGTAGCGCCACCTTTGATAGCATCGATGAGGTTTCCTTCGCCAACGGTATTGCATGAACAAACCAGCTTACCCAGTACGGGCTTCGGAACCTGCCCCGACCGCAGCAGCGACAACCGCTTGTCCGACAACTCGGTGCGATTATGAATCAAGTCTTTGTATTCCAGAAATTCGTTTTTGTCGCCGATTAAAATAGCACCGACCAGCCGGTCGCGGTGGATGATGCACTTCTTGTAATATCGTTTCGCCCGGTCGATGAACACCACTTCTTCATAATCCTTAGCTCCCGCTGGCGCCGACGGCATTCCGAGCGAGCATAGGTTCAGCCCGTCCATTTTCAGGATGTTCATCGACAGTGAACCGGCATACTGGTTGATCATGTCGCCGTTGAGGTGCCGGGCAATTACCTCCGCCTGCTCTTCGGCGGCAGCGGTAATGCCCCATTGCTGCCCGTTCATTTCGGCTACCTCGCCCGCAGCAAAAATGCTGGGGTCCGACGTTTGCAGGTATTCGTCGACAACAATGCCCCGGTTAACCGCCAGACCTGCCGCGCGGGCCAGCTCTGTATTGGGTTGTGTGCCGATGGCAAACACGACAGCTTTGACCGGAATTGTCTGCCCGTTGGCCATATGCACACCTTCGATCGATTCCTCCCCGACATAGTAGCGGATGCTTTCATTGTACAGAATGTCGATACCCCGGTCGGTCAGTTCCTGATAGAGCAGCTCGCTGGCAATTTCATCGAGCTGACGGGTCATCAGTCGGTTTTCGCGCTGTACGACATACACCCGCACACCTATCTCCCGCAACGATGCCGCCAGTTCGAGTCCGAGCAGCCCCCCGCCGACAATCATGCAGGGATCACCGGGCTGTAGCTGTTTCAGTAAGTTGTCGGCGTCATGCCGGGTACGCATCGTCAGTACGCCCCGCAACTGAGTTTTGTATTCAGCTGGCATGAACGCACGGCTACCTGTCGTGAGCAGTAGCACGTCGTAGGGGTGAACGGTGCCGGTTGAATCGGTAATCGTTTTCGCCCGCCGGTCGATCGCGTCGATGCTGATGCCCGTGTGTAGCATTACGTTCAGGTCAGCTACCGCGTCGGGGGTGAGTTTCACCAGCTTATCCCACGATTTTACGCCACTAACGTAGTCGGGTAGCATAACCCGGTTGTAAAATGGATTGACCTCCCGGCTAAACACGTGAATCTCATCCTGGGTATTGAGGGCGCGGTGGGCGCTGACAAACCGGGTAGCTGCAGCGCCGGCTCCAACGATCAGAATACGCCGGGGCGCTACCGCTACCCTGGAAACCTGTACGGCCGAAAATTTCAGATCCGGTTCTTTCGAGACGGGATCGTATAACGAACTCGTAACATTATTGGCACGGGCAAAACCTTTGTTGAAAAGCTTGCCCCAGTGCATCGGCAGGAAGACGACACCACGCCGGATGTCTTTCGTCAGTTTTGCGTTGACCCGAACCTCCCCCCGGTGCCCCGTAATAACGACCGGATCGCCGTCTTGAATGCCGCGATCACCGGCGTCTTTCGGGTGGATTTCCAGAAAAGGCTTCGGGATATGTGTGTTTAGCTTGGCGACCTTACCGGTTTTAGTCATCGTGTGCCACTGGTCGCGAATACGGCCGGTGGTCAGAATGAGTGGAAATTCCGGGGTGATTGGTTCGGATTGATTCTCGTCGGGCACTGTTTTAATCTGTGCCCGGCGGTTTGGGGTATAGAACTGATGATCGGTAAAGAGCCGTTTCGTGCCGGTCGACTCAGCCGTCGGGACGGGCCACTGAATAGTGCCACCCGTGCGAAGTCGTTCGTGACTTAGCCCCGTAATGTCGATAGTAGTGCCTTCGGTTAACCGGACATGCTCGTCGTAGACCTGCGACGGATGCGTATAGGCAAAGGCCTCGCCGAAGCCCATTTTCTGCGCGAACGTCCAGATTATTTCGGCGTCGGGTTTGGCTTCGCCCGGTGGTTCGGCAAACTTGTTCAGATACGATACGCGCCGTTCGGAATTGGTCATTGTCCCGATTTTTTCGCCCCAGCCAGCCGCCGGCAAAACTAGATCGGCATAGGCGACGGTGTCGGACCGATTGGAAATATCCTGCACGACAACGAATCGGGCGTTTTGCAGGGCTTCCTCTACGATCCTCGAGTCGGGCAGACTGACCATTGGATTGGTGCAGACGATCCAGATGGCTTTCATTCGACCATCGTGCAGAGCCGCAAACATATCGGTCGCTGTCAGGCCGGGTTTGCCGGGTACGCTGTCGACACCCCAGAACGTAGCAATTTCCTGCCGGTGGGCGGGGTTGGCCATATCGCGGTGGGCTGAAAGCAGGTTTGCCATACCGCCCGTTTCGCGACCACCCATGGCGTTAGGCTGACCCGTCAGCGACAGCGGTCCCGCGCCGGGCTTGCCAATCTGCCCCGTGATAAGCGAGAGATTGATCAGTGAGACGTTTTTGTTGACACCGATGACACTCTGATTCAGGCCCATCGTCCACATGCTCATGAAGCCTTTCGACCGGCCAATGTATTCGATGGCCCATTTCAGGTCTTCGAGCGATATGCCACAAATCGAAGCGGCTTCTTTCAGGCTACGTTCGTGTACTTTCTCGTTGAACGCGTCGAACCCATCGGTATGGTTGTCGACAAATGGCTGATCGATGAGCCCCCGGTCGATCAATCCCCGCGCGATGGCGTGATAAAGTGTGATGTCGGTACCGGGTTTGATCTGCAGGTGCAGGTCGGCCATAACGGCGGTCTGCGTCCGGCGTGGATCGACGACAATCAGCTTAAAATCAGGGAAGGCCGCTTTCCGGGCTTCGACGCGCCGGAAAATAATGGGGTGGCACCAGGCCGGATTCGCCCCCGCTACCAGCAACGTGTCGGCCAGGTCGATGTCTTCGTACGAGCAGGGCACCGAATCTTCACCCAGCGTCTGTTTGTAACCCACTACCGCCGACGACATGCATAGCCGGGAGTTCGTATCGAGGTTGTTGGTTCCCAGAAAACCCTTCGTCAGTTTGTTGATCAGGTAATATTCTTCCGTCAGGCATTGTCCTGATGCATAAAAGCCAACCGAATCAGGGCCGTATTTAGCGATGATCGACCTAAACACGGCTGCCGCCCGATCCAGCGCGTCGTCCCATGACACCCGTTCGAGCGGCATACTCCGGTTGTAGCGCATCTGCGGATACAGCAACCGGTCTGATTGATCCATGACTGTGTAATGCAGATTCATGCCCTTCGAGCACAACATGCCTTTACTGCCGGGATGATCGGGGTCGCCCTGTACCATCAGCTGACCGTTTCGGTCTTTATCAACCAGTACGCCACAACCGACACCACAATATGAACAGGTTGACTTTACCATGAGAAAGGCTGTCTGGATTAAGAGTATTACTGGTGAGAAGCACGTTTTCCGTGGTGTCAGGTTCGTAACCTGACACCACGGACGGGAAACTGGGAAGGGAATGAGCGGCATAGACAGTTTGCGGCCGGTTGCTTTGCTCATTCCCCCAATTCACATGTGGTTGACCTACGCAAACTCAACGACCGGTTCGACGACTGGTTTCTTCTCGAAGCGTGTTACAGCGACGACCATGGCGACGACTGCTACGGCGATACCGATGTAAAGAAAAGCCTGTCCGTAGCTGATGCTTTCCGACTTGAACAGGAAGCCAGCCAGTACCCCACCGACGTTGCCCCCCGCCCCAACGATACCGCTGACGGCGCCTACGGCCCGCTTATTCACAAACGGGACAATGGCGTAGGTAGCACCATTAGCCATTTTCAGGAACATAGCAAAGCCCAGCATCACGGCGACAGCAAGGGCAATGCTACCTGTTTGGGAAAAGAGCATGATGCCCAGTCCTTCAAGCAACAGCATCGTCGCCAGTAGGATACCTTTGCCCCGCATGCCGTACTTAGCGCCTATCTTATCGGCGACGATACCACCCAGCGCACGAGCAAAAATATTCATGAACCCGAACACACCTGCCAGCAAGCCTGCCGTCGTCAGATCAAGCTTGAACGTATCCGTGAAGTAGAGGGCAGCTACACCATCAAAGGTGATTTCGATGCCGAAGCAGGCACCGTAGGCCAGAAACAGCGCCCATACCCGCCAGTCGGCAGCGGCCTTGCCAAAACTCACCGGATTGGCCTCAGCAGTGGCATTGCGGTCGATTTCTGAATAATTACCGTTGGGCGTGTCTTTGGTAAAACGGTAATATACAACCGCCATAACAAGCAGCAGGATGCCTGGTACGAGCATCGCCAGCCGCCAGGCTTCGGGTTTGGTGTAGCCGGCGGCTACGAACGCTCCTAGAATCAAGGGCATCACCATGTTTGTGACGCCCCCGCCGAGATTACCCCAGCCGCCAGCGACAGCGTTGGCCGTCCCTTTGATAGTATCGGCAAACATGGCTGAGGTGTGGAACTGTGTAATGACGAACGACGCGCCGATGACGCCGATTGCTAGTCGGAACCAAAGAAAGGATTCGTAGCTGTGGGATAACCCAATACCCAGTACCGGAATGGCTCCCAGCACCAGCAGACCTGTATAGGTAATGCGGGGGCCGATGGTGTCGCACAGGCGACCTACGATCAGGCGGGCAAACACGGTGATCGATACGGCCGCGATGATGGCATTGCCGATTTGCGGTTTGGTCAGGTGTAAGTCTTCACGAATGATCGGCATCAGGGGGGCAATACCGAACCAGCCGAAAAAACACACAAAGAAGGTCAGCCACGTGATGTGGAAGGTGCGCATCTGAATGCCCGATGCGGAGAAGATCGTAAGCTTGTCAAGTTTGCCAGTCGCCATAGATATAGCTGGTTGAATGGATTGGTTATAAGGGGATTAAGTGTCGACACAGCCGGGACTGGTCGGTAGGTGAGGTATGCGTTTGACAGACGCAGGTGCGTCAGAAGCGCAGATTGACCATCAGGTACGCCCAGGTCGCGGTCTTTTTGGGGTCGGTTGTGTTCTTGGCAGCGGCCATGGCGTCGGTGGCGTTGAACACGCAATAGCCACCTTCCAGCCCAATTTGTTTTGTTAGGGTATAGTACCCGATCAGATCGTATTCCTGTCCGAAGGAAGGATTATTCATCTCCACCTTGTCCAGTCCCATAATCGGGCTCGTACTGGTGAACTGATGGGCGTCGAACGTGACGGTGAATCGGTCGAGGGGTTTGTAACGCAGTTTCAGGTACACGTCCGACAGGCCACCCGTGCCGAAGCCATCAGCGACATAGAAATAATCCATGTAGCCCCAGTGCTTGTGCGGTGTACCGTACAGCGGGTCGAAGCGGTGGCTGGTGCCGGTAGTATTGCCGGGGTTGTTGCCGCTGCTGTGATCGATACCGCCGAGCAGGGTTGTCCGGCTTGTTGTTGCATACGATAGTACCAGCGAGTAAAATGTAGCGCTCAGATCCCGGCCGTCGCGGTACTTGCCCCCTTGGTAATACGCTTCGGCTTTTACCCCCAGCTTCCTGACCTGCGCGTTGACATAAGCGCCAGCCGTAACCCGGCTCCAGGTTGCATCAGAATACGTCGTCGTGGCGGCTACTGTGCCGCTGGCGGGCGTAGTGGTATACTGACTGAAATCATCTTTGATGGCCAGTAGTGAAAAATTGCCCGCCGGGAATTTGCGACCCAGATACACGAACTGAAGCGACTTATAGTCAGTGCCGATACCATTGGTGCCTGCCGAGTACGTAGTGGGTACCCCGTTATACGCCGTCCCGGATTTCTGCTCGCGGTTCTGATTGTACGCAACTCCGCCGTGCAGCATCCAGCCGTTGTTGGCCCATTTCAGCAGAGCCATGTCGTGCCGGCGTCCTTGCTGGAGCCAGTCGAGGTTACCCAGTAAGCGCACATCGTCGTACACCAGCTCCTGCCGCCCAACTTTGAGTGCTAACTCCTTACCGAGCCGTGTCTGACTGGTGTCGAGCAGACTAAATTCGCCCCAGGCTTCGTGAAGCATCAACCCATTCAAATCAGCGTTGGTCGTTCGATTGATTGTCGAAGCGTCCTGCCCCCAGACACGTACGTCCTGTAGAGTCGCAAACGCTTTGATCCGGTAGCCGCTGTAACTGGCGCTGATACGCGTTCGCTGCGAGGTGAAAAGAGCAGGTGCGTCGCCCTGTTTGAGTAAAGTACCCTGCCCGTTTCGGTATTCGGTACGCGTACGAAGCTGACCACTAAATGAAAACTGAGCATTCGTGTTTGTTACGGAAAGGGTCATTAAGGCACAAACGCTTAGAATAGTTTTGTGCCGTATGGAAAAGTTCATACATTTGGCTGGGTTTAATGTGGAACACGAGACAACTTAAACCATTTGCCCCGTCAGGACCGCCATCCTGTCGGGGTTTTCTGTTGCTACCAACCAAACCGCCATTTGATCGATAGCAACAGCGTAAGCTACAGGAAAAACATATGTATAAGTATTAATACTAGGTAACTATTCAATGTCGACAGAATAAAAGTAGGTAAATTTTCTCAATAACAATAGGTAGTGTATGATTATTTTTATAAATCGACAGTAAATTCTGATAAATGCTATTTTTGATTTAAATAATTTGGTTTTTTCTATACTATAAATAATCGTAAAAATACTTAAGTAATTTGAGTGATGGCCGCTATAGAATGCATTACCGAGCGGGTCGCTACACCCGTAGGAACGCTAACCTGCACGGTAGTGCCCGCCTGCAGGCGGGTGAGGAGTCGGAAGTTGCCGTCCAGTAATTTTGCCCGCTCCCGCATGTTATGCAGCCCTTGTGAATGAATCGTCGCTGGAAAGGCGTACTGAAAACCGCAACCGTCGTCATGGACGCGGAGTTGAAGTTGCTCTCCGCGCCAGTTCAGGCTTACCGATATACGGCTGGCATTCGCGTGTTTGGTAGCGTTATTAACGGCTTCCTGAGCAATACGGTACAGGCCTATTTCAACGGCTGGATTGAATCGGATATCGATCAGTTTCGTCTGAAAGCTTACCTCTATACCCGTTTGTTCGTGCTGATTTTCGGCGAACAGACGCAGTGCTGCCAGCAGACCGAAATCGCTCAGAACGGGAGGCATCAGGTTATTGGAAACATGCCGTGTTTCTTGGATAATACGAACCAGTAATGTTCTCAGTTTGCCGAACGTGGTCTGATCAGCAGGGGTCAATTGATCAATCGACCGAACGTTTTCAGACAGCAGTTTCGCCCCGGTAAGCATCTGGCCGATACCGTCGTGCAGTTCGCGCGATAGCCGCCGACGTTCCTCTTCCTGGCCCTGTACAACGGCCGAAAGCCGTATGCGCTGTTCGGTAAGTTGCTGTTTGTGTCGTAACGCTGTCTCGTGCATCAGCTGCTGCTGCGCCAGTTTCAGTGACCGATTGGTGCGTTGCAGAGCCTTGTTGGTCTGTTCGGCCTGTTGGTTAGCGGCTGTCAATCGGTCAACGGCTTTGCGAATCATCCGGACTGCCGGGCCAAAAATCAACAGTGCTTCCAGAACCAGCACAACCAACGTGATCATCAACAGCCAGTTTTCGATAGTCCGCAGCCGCTCGATTTTATGTTCGGCTTCGCGGCTGTACTGCCGGACGATGGCATCCATCTGATGGAGAAACAGCGTGTCATGCTCCAGTATAATCTGAACAGCGGCTTGTTCCGCGCGACTGTCACGAATGGGGCGATTAGCGAGCGTAAGCAGGTGGTGGGCCTGATCCCGGATGGCCCGGAAATGTGGGTCTGCCTGCTGGAAGAGAGCCTGTATGGCGGGACTGTTAGGTATAGTCAGGCCAAGATCAGTCAGGTGGCCGCTCATCAGTTCCTGGTGAAAGCGCTCCCACCGGGCCAGTATCTGCCGCTGCGTTTGAGCCAATCCGTCCACTGATGCAGCAGGAATTACCTGACTAGTCATCAGCAAAGCATCTTTGACAATCTGCTGACTCTGGAAACGCTGCCGACCGGCATAGTTCAAAACGTAAGCATCGCTGGTTTGCCCATCGAGTTGTCGGTGAATCAAGAACTGCCCACAGATCGTCAGGCCCGCCACCAGCGAGAGGGCTACTATATACCGTTGTGTAAACCGCGTCGTGACCATAGGGATACTACAGAAAAGTGTGCCAACAAACCTGACTACTACTACCGAACTCGGGCAACCAATCGTCAGGCGGTGCTACTCACACCGCCTGATCGACTTACAAACCAATGTATACCATACCCGCTTCGACTCGAACCGGATACGTCTCGATCCGGTAATCGTCGCCGTTTAGATTTTCACCCGTGCAAAGCGAAAACGTCTTTTTGTGGTACGGACAGGCCACTTTAGGCTCTCCGTTCTGATCGCCTGTCAGGCCGCGCGACAGAATCATCTGCATCTTGTGCGGGCACATATTCTGACAGGCGTACCACTCGTTCGTATGACTGAAGTTGAACACGGCAATTTGTCGCTCACCAATTTTTACGCAGGCACCCCCATCGGCAGGAAAGGCGCTGACCGGAGCGGCAATGTGCCAGCTCAGGGTTTCGGGTGTTTCGAATTCCGTTACCATCGTGTTTGGAAAGAAAGGGAGTTACCACTGTGCTGGTTGCTTTTGTCCGCGGCCGTTCGAAACAAACGCCAGCGTTTCGTCGGTATCGCCCGCGTTGACGAAGTGGCGATACTGACTACGTAGTTCTTCGTCGTCAACGACTGATTTCCACTCGCACTGATACGTGTCAATGACGTGTTGCATTTCCTGCTCGAACTGCCCGTTCATGCCGAGTACGTCGTCGATCACCACGCTTTTTAGGTACGCCATGCCACCTTCCAGTTTGTCGAGCCATGGGGCCGTGCGTTGTAGCGGCTCGGCGGTCTTGACGTAGAACATCAGGAAGCGGTCGAGGTAGCGAATGCAGGTTTCACGGTCGATGTCAGTAGCCAGTAGTTGCGCGTGTCTGGGGGTTACGCCCCCGTTACCGCAGACATACAGATTCCAGCCTTTCTCAGTGGCAATGATGCCGAAGTCTTTGCTCTGCGCTTCGGCGCATTCGCGAGCGCAGCCCGACACACCACTTTTCAGCTTGTGTGGTGAGCGCAGGCCCTTGTAGCGATTTTCCAGTTCGATGGCGAAGGCGACCGAATCCTGCACCCCATAGCGGCACCAAGTCGAGCCGACGCAGCTTTTCACGGTGCGCAGCGACTTACCGTACGCATGGCCGCTTTCGAAACCGGCGTCAGTCAATTCTTCCCAGATGTAGGGCAACTGGTCGACGCGGGCACCGAACAGGTCAATGCGCTGCCCACCGGTAATCTTGCAGTAGAGATCGTACTTTTTGGCTACTTCGCCTAGTACGATCAGCTTGTCGGCGGTGATTTCACCCCCGGCAATGCGCGGCATCACCGAGTACGTACCACCCCGCTGAATGTTGGCTAGGTACTTATCGTTGGTATCCTGAATAACTGCCTGTCTGGCAACCAGTTGATTGTGTACGCTGGCTAGTACCGAAGCAACGGCGGGTTTACACACTTCACAGCCACAGCCTTTGCCGTACTGCGCCAGTACCTCGGCGTAGGTCTTCTGTCCGTTGATTCGTACCAGGTCGTAGAGTTCCTGACGGGTTAGGTCGAAGTGTTCGCACAGTACTTTCCGGACGATCTTACCCTGCGCCTTCAGCGTTTCGGTAATCAGGTCGTTCAGCATCGGCACGCAACCTCCGCAGCCTGTGCCGGCTTTCGTACATTTCTTGATGGCCAGAATGTTAGTCGCATCTTTTTCCGTGACAGCCGTACAGATCGTGCCTTTCGTAATGGCTTCGCAGGAGCAGACCGTGGCGTCGTCGGGCAGCGCCATAACACCCGCACCCGCTGACGACGTGTCGCCTTTGCGGGTGGGCAGCAGCATATCCTCCGGCGTCGGTGGCAGCACCATGCGGTTCTTGCTTGTTTGCAGCAGCATATTGTACGCTTCTGCGTCGCCTACCAGAATGCCGCCCAGTAGGTGTTTGCCATCTTCGGTAATATTCAGTCGTTTATAGACGCCCGCCAGTCGGTCTTCCCAGACGATGGTTCGGTGCGGAATCTGCTCGCAAAATGGATCGCCGAAACTGGCCACGTCGACGCCAATCAGTTTGAGCTTAGTCGACATATCGAAGCCTGCAAATGTTTTGGCCGATGTACTGGTAAGAAGCTGGGTAGCCACAATGTCGGCCATATCGTAGCCGGGCGCTACCAGACCATAGATCATGCTATTGTGCAGTGCGCACTCACCGATGGCGTAAATGTCGGGATCGGATGTTTGCAGCAGGTCGTTAACCAGGATGCCGCCACGTGATCCGACCGCCAGACCACTTTGCCGGGCCAGTTCATCGCGCGGTTTGATACCTGCCGAGACAACGACCATATCCGCTTCCAGCACCGAACCGTCGGCGAAGCGAAGACCCGTTACGCGGTCGTAGCCTTCAAATTCTGCTGTGTTTTTGCTTAGGTGAATGCGGATACCCAACTCTTCCATTTTCTGGCGAAGCATGGCCCCACCGGCTTCGTCGAGTTGCCTGGGCATCAGCCGGGGCGCAAACTCGACCACGTGCGTTTCAAGCCCCATGTCGAGGGCTGCTTTAGCGGCTTCCAGCCCCAGCAGGCCACCGCCGATAACGACGGCCCGCGTTGCCCGTTTACCCCAGGCCAGCATGGCTTCGAGGTCTTCGATGGTGCGGTACACGAAAATGCCGTCTTTCTGCACGCCCGGTACTGGCGGTACGAAAGGAGCCGAGCCTGTAGCCATGACTAGCGTGTCATAGGCGACGACCTGGCCGGTATGCGTCGTTACGGTCTTGGCTTCCCGGTCGATGTGCGTGATGCACTGACTGGTGCGCAGATCGATACCATTGTCGGCGTACCAACTGGCGGGTGCCATTGCCAGTGCATCGGCCGATGTGCCAGAGAAATAGGCACTTAAATGAACCCGGTCGTAAGCTGGCCGGGGTTCTTCTCCAAATACCGTGAGGGAAAACTGACCGCCATCAGTTAGCCCCTCATTATGTCTGGCCAGTAGCTTTTCGCAAAACTTATAGCCAACCATGCCGTTACCGGCGACCACAATGTTTTTCATAAAACAGCGGGTTAAGGTGAAACACGTTTTTATGATTACTTCTAAATTGTATTATTTGACTTTCATTTATAAAAATATGGCAAAAAGATCTGTACGTAGATGAAAATTTGCCTTTTGTTCTGTAAACTTATACTAAATTCTGAAAAGCTGGAAAATATTTGATAAATTCACTAAGTATTTATACGCAAGGATACTACTAGACATAGTTTTGGTTACTCAATTGTAAACGATGAATAAGCTACCCAAACTGACGCTGATTGGAGCGGGTCCCGGCGATCCCGAACTCATTACCTACAAAGCAGTCAAAGCGCTACAATCGGCAGATGCTGTCTTGTACGATGCGCTGGTGCACCCCGACGTTTTGCAGTATGCTCCCGCATCGGCCGAATTAGTCTACGTCGGTAAACGACCCTGGCAGCAGGGTAAGGGCGGTTGTGAGTTTGCGCAGCAGGATATCAATCACCTGATTGTTCAGTATGCACATAGTCACGGGCATGTCGTTCGGCTCAAAGGGGGCGATCCGTTCGTATTTGGGCGGGGTTTTGAAGAGCTGGTGTTTGCCCAGGATTGTGGCGTCGAGACGGCCGTCGTGCCGGGTTTATCGAGCAGCTACGCGGTGCCGGCGCTGGCCGGTATTCCGTTGACCTGCCGGGGTGTCAGTGAATCTTTCTGGGTGCTGACCGGTACGACCAAAGCGCATCAGTTGTCGGACGATATTGCTGTAGCTGTCCGGTCATCGGCGACGCTGGTCGTACTAATGGGAATGAAACACCTGCCCGATATTGTCCGGTTGCTGGCCGAAGCGGGGCGGGGTGAAGAGCCGGTCGCCGTGATTCAGAATGGTAGTCGACCCGACGAACAACTGGCGCTGGCAACGGCCGATCAGATCGTCAGCACCGTGACGGACCGAAAACTAAGTAATCCGGCCATTATCGTAATCGGGGCTGTTGTAGCCCTACATCCCGACTGGATGGCGGTCGATAAACTGGTTCAATTGTCAGCCGCGCCCCTGCTGGCAGTGAATAGTAGGTAGTCAGACGTTATTGCTTTTATCACGCCATTTGTTCCCCCGTACTGCCATGTCGACCCTTGATCTTACGCTTGACTCACCTGCTCAGACAGCTTTGGGGCGGGGCATCAAACACATCGGTATCGGTAAATATGGTAGCAAGCCACTGCCCCCTGATCTGCTGGCGGAATGCCGGCGGGCCCTAGTCGATCCTGAATCGAACGCCTTGCAACGGGGTGCTTTTCTGGGGGCGTTGCTTGCTAAAGGACCAACGGACGACGAAAAGACGCTGGAGGATACAATCGGTAAGGGTGCTTTCGACCATCAGACCTTTTTCATCAACAAGGTATGTCCCGACTTGCCGGATGGTATGCTGCCTATCGCCACAAAGTTGGTCCGGGGGCATAATCTGCAGGTAAGCGAAGCCGAACAACTTGGCGACTATCTGTTTGGTGCAGGCGATTGTGAAACGTTTCGGGGGATGGCTGCCAGCATCATGCGCGTGCGGCACGAAAGCAACGAAGAATATTACGGCCTGATGCGGGCCGCCGAGCGTACGTTTACGCCCGGTTTTGGACCCATCAGTTGCGCCGATCGACCACTGGTTCAACTGGCCGAGCCGTTCGACGGGGTCGAAAACAGTTACCTCATTACCCCACTGCTGGCGCAACTGGTGCAGAAACGGGGCTACGGCGCTATTTCGGTTGTGGGGCGGTCGGGCGGTCCCAAATTCACGCTCAACGCGCTTGACCTCTATATGCACCTGGGCGTGCAGTTTCTCCAGAGCAACCACGAACTTGATACGCCCCTCGACGGCTACGGCTGGGTGCTCGATCAGAAAGCCCTGTCGCCCGCGCTGAATCGATGGGTCGATCGACGACGGACAATTATCAAACGCCCCTTTTTGGCGACGCTCGAAAAAGTACTGAACCCCTGTCATGCCCGCATTCTGGTTACGTCGGTCTTTCATATTACGTATCAGATGAAAATGGCTGAACTGGCGATGTTGGCTGGTTTCGACGCGGTGATGGTGCTGAAACGTGGGCTTGAAGGTAGTCTCGCCCCCTCGACAAGTCGGGCCTGTGGGCTGCTGTGCGCCGTGCGAACACCACAAGGCCACTTGTTTTTTCAGCATTTCGAAGGCGACGCACCGGGCTTTGCTGCGTACCGCACCGAAAGCGAAACTACGTACGAGCAGCCGCAGGCCGCTGATAACGCCCGACTGATCCGCCAATTTATGGAGCAGGGACAGTCAAACGATACGGACTTTAACAACCGGGTCCGATACGCGCAGGCGCTCTATGGGCGTGGTCTCGACTGGATTGAAAGTCAGCTTGCCTGACCGGAATCCTGTATCTTTACGGCTTAGAAACCGGACCGATAGTCAACGGCTGGTTTCGTATCCATGACAGACGTACTGATTATCGGTGGTGGGATTGTTGGGCTGGCTACGGCGCTGCGCATCAAACAACAGAGGCCCGCCCTCAAGGTCTTATTGATTGACAAAGAGCCCGCCGTTGCCCGGCACCAGACGGGACACAACTCTGGCGTTATCCACTCCGGACTTTACTACAAACCCGGCTCTCTGAAAGCGACCAACTGCATTCGCGGGTACCATATGCTAATCGACTTTTGCGATGCTGAAGGTATTCCGTACGATCTGTGTGGCAAGATTGTGGTCGCGACGAAGCAGGAGGAACTAGCGCAACTCGACGTGCTACACCAGCGCGGGCAGCAAAATGGGCTGACGGGCTTGAAAAAACTGTCGGTTGGGGAAATGCGTGAAATCGAACCACACGTGACGGGTGTCGCCGGTATGTTCGTGCCGCAAACGGGAATCATCGATTACAAGCAGGTGTCGGAACGCTACGCTGACAAGTTTCGGGAGCTGGGTGGCGAAATGCGGCTGGCCGAACGCGTCGAGCAGGTAACACCCGGCAATACCCTAACCGTAGTTGTGACCAACAAAAATCGCTACGAAGCCAGGCTCGTCGTCAACTGTGCGGGCCTGTATTCCGATAAGATTGCCCAACTGACACAGCGTGATGCTGTCGACGTACGGATTGTGCCGTTCCGGGGCGAATATTTCAAGCTGAAGCCCGAGAAGGAATATCTCGTCAAAAACCTGATTTACCCCGTTCCTGACCCAAATTTCCCGTTTTTGGGTGTTCACTTTACCCGCATGGTTCACGGGGGCGTCGAAGCGGGGCCAAATGCTGTGCTGGCGTTTCAACGGGAAGGGTACACGAAGTCGGACGTGAATCTGAAAGAGTTTTTCGAGACGCTGGCGTGGCCCGGTTTCCAGAAAGTAGCCGCCAAATACTGGCAGACAGGCCTTGGCGAAATGTATCGTTCGTTCTCGAAAAGTGCCTTCACGAAAGCGTTGCAGGGGTTGATTCCGGCTATCCAGGAAAGTGATCTGGAAGACGGTGGTGCGGGGGTACGAGCCCAGGCCTGCGACCGTACTGGTGGCCTGCTCGACGACTTCGCCATTCTGGAAAATGACAAAGCGATCAACGTCATCAACGCACCATCGCCAGCGGCTACATCCTCGCTCTCCATCGGTCAAACCGTTTCAGAAAAAGTCCTCGCCCGGTTCGACTAGTCAGTAATCAGTGACTGCATAAAAAAACAGCACTCTACGAAGGGTGCTGTTTTTTTGTAGAGACGCGATCCTTCGCGTCTCACCGCCGGATGGTATTCTCACCAGATGGACAATCAACATATTCTGGCTGCCGCGCGCTGAGACGTAAAGGATCGCATCTCTACACATTTACCATCCTCCGGTGTACGTTTTTACACGTCCTGTTCCAGCAGGAACGCCTTAATGAACGGGTCGATGTCGCCGTCGAGAACCGCGTCGGTATTGGAGGTTTGATGGCCGGTGCGGTGATCCTTTACCCGCCGGTCGTCCAGCACGTACGAGCGAATCTGCGAGCCCCACTCGTTTTTTTGCTTGCCCGCTTCCACTTCAGCACGGGCGGCATTACGTTTCTGCACTTCGATTTCGTATAGCTTCGATTTCAACAGCCGCATCGCTACTTCTTTGTTTTGTAGCTGACTACGCTCCTGCTGGCACTCGATGACCAGGCCCGATGGCTGGTGATGAAGCCGGACAGCCGTCTCGACCTTGTTGACGTTCTGACCACCGGCTCCGCCCGACCGAAATGTATCCCAGCGAATATCGGCGGGGTTAACGTCGATCTGAATCGTGTCATCAACCAGCGGGTAAGCAAACACCGATGCGAACGACGTATGGCGTCGGGCGTTGGAATCGAAGGGCGAGATGCGTACCAGGCGGTGAACGCCGTTTTCCGATTTTAGAAAACCGTATGCCAGTGGCCCGTCGACCTCGATCGTTGCTGATTTGATGCCTGCCGTATCACCTTCCTGATAATCGACCTGCTTAAGGCTGTAGCCATGTTTTTCGGCCCAGCGCATGTACATCCGGTACAGCATGTCGGCCCAGTCCTGACTTTCCGTACCGCCGGCACCAGCGTTGATTTCAAGAACGGCACTGAGCTGATCTTCCTCGTTTCCGAGCATTTTCTTGAGTTCGAGATCATCGAGCGTTTCGCTCACGTTCCGACCCTCAGCGTCGACTTCTTCCTCCGTGACGTCGCCGGCCTCGTAGAATTCGAACAGCGTTTCGAGGTCGCCAAACTGGCTGTTCAGCTTTTCGTATCCGCTCGTCCAGCCTTTCAGCGACCGGACCTGCTTCATTACGCCCTCGGCACGGGTGGCATCAGTCCAGAATTCGGGCTGAAACGTTTGCTGTTCGAGTTCAGCTAGCTGCGCCTTTTTATTATCGTAGTCAAAGATACCCCCTCAAAGCCTCTACTCTGGCTCTCAAGTCGGTCAACTGATCAGTTGTCATGAACTTGTCTTGATTGATTGAAAATGGGTTTAAACACAG
>JAKONH010000028.1 GCA_022702045.1 Spirosomataceae bacterium | reverse complement strand
GGTGTTGCGGCTCTCGCAGGAGATCGGGCAGGGGAGTCTGCTGTCGTACGATCAGTTGTTGCAGACCTCGGCTGCCGAACGCCTGCAGACGCTGGAAGAGTCACTGAATCAGCTGGAAACGCTGACCCGGCAACGGGGGAAACAGTTACGACAGACCTCGCATGACCTGCGGGGGAGCTTCGGCATTATATCGGGAACAGCGCAACTGTTGCAATTACCTGTCGACGACGATGAGCGCAATCAGTTTGTCGAGTCGCTGAACCGGAATGTACAGGGCGCGTTGCATCTACTGAATCAGCTGCTGGATTACGCCCGACTGGAAGCGGCTCAGGAAACACTCGACAACCGGCCGTTCGATGCTGCTGAACTGCTACAGTCGCTGGTCGCTGGTGCGCAGGGTATTGCCCAGCATAAGGGACTGACGCTGAAAGCCGACGGCCCTGCGCCGATGATGGTGGTCGGCGACGCGCTGAAAGTGCAGCGGCTGGTGCAGAACCTGCTGGTCAATTCGCTTCGGCATACGCAAAGCGGTTGGGTGAATGTCTCCTGGGCCAAGGAAAATGACATTCGCTGGAGCATCAGTGTGCAGGATACCGGGCCGGGTCTGAGTAGTGGGCCTAAAACGTTGCTGGCCGGACAGTTACAGCCAGAAGTTCAGCAAACAAGTGCGCTTCGGACGGAAACGTCCGGTCACCCACCTGCGAGTATCATCCCACCCATCGTTCGCCAGCTTGCGGAAAACCAGCAGCCGCCGGATGGCGAGGGGATTGGCTTGTTTATCGTCAAAGGGCTTTGCGATTTGATGAAGGGGAGCATGGATGTGGAAACCAGTGAGCACGGAACCCTGATTCGCATTCGGCTACTAGTAAATCCCGCCCTGCCGGACCAGACAGAATAGGGGAGCGCTCGAATAACAGCATGTAATGCCCGGTCTGATAGAAATCGTGTTGACGGATTGTGAAAAAATCGCCAACATCGCCAATCAAATTTCTGAGTGATTCCCGAGACACCCCGTCTGTCGTATGCCCGTCAATCGTAACGCCCTGATTCGCTACAAAACCATCGATGCCTGTTTGCGCAACCGGCATCGACAGTGGACGCTCGCGGCTCTGGTCGAGAAAGTATCCGAAGCGCTTTACGAGTATGAAGGTATTGTTAAAGGAATCAGCGTGCGGACCATTCAGGCCGATATTCAACTGATGCGCAGCGACAAGCTAGGGTATTTCGCGCCCATCGTTGTGCGGCAGAAAAAGTACTACACCTACGAAGATCCGTCGTACAGCATCACGAATCTGCCGCTGTCGGAAGGTGATCTGTCGCGTATGAACGAAGCCGTCGAGGTACTGAAGCAGTTTAGGGGCTTCTCGCACTTTTCATCGCTCAACGATGTGGTGCAGCGCCTGGAAGATCACCTCTATTCGACGGCGCAGAAGACGGCAGCGGTCATCGATTTTGAGAAGAACGATAACCTGAAAGGACTTCATTTTCTGGACGAACTGTATCAGGCCGTCGTGCAGCAGCGGGCTGTTCAGATCACCTATCAGTCGTTTCAGGCGCGGCAACCGCAGCCATTAACGTTTCATGTCTGGTGGCTCAAGGAATTTAAAAACCGCTGGTTCGCCGTCGGCACGACAACTAAAAACCGGCAGATCATGACCCTGGCGCTTGACCGTATGCTGGCCATCGGGCCGGTAACCGGCATAGATTATATCGGTCGGCAGGGGCTGAGTCCGGAGGAGTACTACCGGCATGTCGTGGGGGTATCGGTCAACGAAGGCGTTCGGGTAACGCAGGTCAGGCTGCGCGTTAACATGCCCCACGCACCCTATGTCGAAACGAAGCCACTGCATGCGTCGCAACGTCTGCTCGACCGGGAAAAAGAGAGTATTGTCATTCAACTCGCCGTACAGCTGAATCACGAACTGGAGCGGGAAATTATGGGCTACGGCAATGGTATCGAGGTGCTGGCCCCCGAACGATTACGAAACCGCATTGCCCAGCGACTGGCCGATGCGTTGGCCTGCTACAACGCACCGACCGACGTACCACCCGAACAGGCTTCCGACGCGCGCTGACCAGCTAAAAAAGTGACCGCAATGTAACCTGACTCGCCAGTCAGTCATCTTTAAAAAACGAATAACATCTCCTGCATATGAAACGTATCTTCTTCTGCTTCGCTCTCACGCTTATACTCGCTGGTCAGGGGTTTTGCCAGTCTCGCGTAACTGACGATGTCGCCCGTTTGCAGGCGCTGCTGGTGCAGGCGTCGGCCAAAGCAACGCCCGTTCAGGTGCTTGAGAAAGAGGCTGCCGTGCAAATCAACGAATACGTTTTTCCGCTTGCCCCAACCACGCTGGTACGGTGTGAAAAGGAGCATGGTAAGTATGCCGTGAAGTTTTTTCTGCAAAACGGAACGGCCATTACGCGTGTCGATGATTCGGCGTTCCGGCGGGCGTTCTGGGCCATCGAGCTACCCTCCAAACAGGCCTGTCAGGAATTCATCGCCCTCTTTGATCAGCTGCGAACCGACCTGCGTAAGAGTTAAGGCTGGTTTTTAGACGATCGGTATGTCTTATCAGATACGTACGGCTACCTCTTGCCAGGATAGGTACGAAGCGTCGTCGCCAATGGAAGCGTTTCCGGAAGTCGTTTCGTACCTCAGTGCAACAGGATAGCCTGAATTTGTTACCACACCCAAAGAGACGGATTGCGATGTCGACCAGATCAGCTTATATACTCAGGCCATTGGTTCGCCTGACGTACCTGTTGGCCATGCTTTCCGTGCCTGTTGCGGCTTCTGCTCAAAAAAGTATTTCCGTTAACCTGTCGATCGTTAGGCGACCCGCATCAGGCACGGCTAGCCCGGACGCGGGGCTGTTGCTCGATGCTGAAAATCAACTGGATCAGGCTATCGCCTTGTACACGCCAAAGACCCTGCTGTGTCATGTCAGGTATTACCGGCTGAATCCAGACACGGGCGAATACATCGAGTTGGAACACCCCCTCAAGTCGGAGTTGAAACGGGAAATGGCCTTACAGGACAGCATCTACCGGGCTACTGGTGCCTTTATGTGCTTCATGGGTTTAGAAGATTACAACGCAAAATCTAGGCTATACCTCCAGTTTACTGAGGTCGATTCGCTGTGGTTCGAGTATCAATATAACAACAGCCAGTATGCCAAAGGTATCGGTGAAGTAGATCTTGCACGGTTCCGCCAGCTGACTGGCCTGGAGTCGGATGCCGGATCGTTTACGCTGATGAAGCCCGGCGAACGGTTCCAGGATTTTACGAATGTTACGTTTCTTTACCAGCAGCCGGGGGATTACCAGATCAGGCTGGACTTGCCCGACGTCGATTTACAGGGATCGGTATGTACACTCGATACGTTTGGTGTGATGGAGCCTAAGGCGGTCAGGCGTAATGAACTCTTTTTGCGGATACGGTGAGTTGACTGCGTCTTGATCTATGGTTGTTTCGTATAGCAACTCACTGCTATGGCTTGCTGTCAATGGTATCAGGTCTAGTACGACGAGCGATTTTTAGTCTGACGGCCATCCGTACAACTACTTAATGTGAGTTAAAAAGTACTTAAAAAGGTGAACGGCGTGTAGCCAACGATACGGGCTGGCTGGTTTAAGTGACAGATCGTACAGATACGCACCATCCACCTGTTATGCTAGACACACCTGTTTCGGCTGCGCCGGCCGAAACCCGACAACCAGCCACCGCCAGCCTACGCGCGCTTGACTGGGCCAACTTCTTTCTGGCCGACGTCCGCGACGGGCTGGGACCTTACCTCGCGATTTATCTGCTGACAACCCTGCGCTGGACACCGGAAGGTATCGGTATCGCTATGTCGGTGATGGGCATAGCTACGGTCGTTGCGCAGACGCCGGCGGGCGCATTGGTCGACCGGACCCGGAAGAAGCGGGTGTTTTCCGTTATCGCTTCGCTGCTCATCGCCACGGCTTCGCTCTTGACAATCAGCTTTCCCGTGCAGGGGGTCATCGTTGGCGGGCAGGTAGCGATGGGCGTGGCCGCTGCCTGGTTCGGCCCGGCCATAGCAGCTATTACGCTGGGTATGGTGGGGCATAAAAAGCTTGATAGCCGGATCGGTCGTAATGAGACGATTAACCATGCTGGCAACGTTTTTTCGGCGTTAATGGCGGGCATCATCGGTTATTACATCAGCACTAGCGGCATTTTCGTATTGCTGGCTGTTATGTCGGTGTTGAGCAGTATATCCATCTGGCGTATCAAGGAAGAAGACATCGACCACGATCTGGCGCGGGGCGATGATGAGGCTGGAGACGCTGCCGAAAACGGCGATAAGCTGTCGGGCCTTCGGGCTATCCTGAAAAACAAGGCTATTCTATTCTTTGCGCTGGCCTGCGTCCTGTTTCATTTTGCCAACGCGGCCATGCTGCCCCTGCTCGGCCAACGACTGGCGAAGGGTATCGATGCCGGTACGTCGTCGGTCTATATGTCGGCCTGTATTATCGTTGCACAGATCGTTATGGTACCCGTTAGTAACCTGACCGGGCGGTTCGCGCCGGGTGGTCGGAAACGACTGTTGCTGATCGCTTTCGCGGTATTACCAATTCGCGGTGTACTATACACGATGACGACGGACCCGACGCTACTGGTAGCGATTCAGATTCTAGACGGGGTAGGGGCTGGTATCTTCGGCGTACTATCGATTCTGATCGTGTCGGATCTGACCAAAGGAAGCGGTTTGTTTAACACCACGCAGGGGGCTATTGCGACGGCGGTCGGCCTGGGTTCGTCATTGAGTAATGCGTTCGCTGGAGGAATTGTGCAGCGGTCAGGCTATGACTCGGCCTTTCTGGTGCTGGCCAGTATTGCGGTGGCTGCCCTGGTTGTACTCTGGTTCTTTGTGCCCGAAACCCGCACCAAAGCCGACGCGTAACGATGTCGTGTTCGTTGCAGAGGCAGTGGTTGCGTGGTAGTTTTGGGATGAAACCGCCTTTTAGCAACGACAACCCTGAAAACACGCAACAGTTTCGAATGCAATCACTCGCTCAACGAACCCTCATCGCCCTGCTCGGGCTGACAACGCTGACGGCTACGGCCCAGACAAATACCCCTTCCGCTACCAAAACCACCGCCGGTAACCCCGTTTTTCCGGGCTGGTATGCCGACCCTGAAGGCATCGTCTTCAACAAACAGTACTGGATTTATCCGACCTATTCGGCTCCGTACAACCAGCAGGTGTTCATGGACGCCTTCTCGTCGCCCGATCTGGTGACGTGGACCAAACACCCGCGTATTGTCGACACGACGAGTATCAAGTGGGCGAAACGGGCCATGTGGGCACCATCGATTACCGAGAAGGGGGGTAAATATTACCTGTTCTTTGGCGCTAACGACATTCAGAATGATCAGGAAAAGGGGGGGATTGGTGTCGCTGTGGCGGATAAGCCCGAGGGACCGTTCCGCGACTACCTGGGTAAACCACTGATCGACAAGTTTCACAACGGTGCCCAGCCGATCGACCAGTTCGTCTTTCACGACAAAGACGGGCAGTATTACCTGATTTACGGCGGCTGGCGGCACTGTAACATTGCCCGGCTCAAGCCCGATTTTACAGGCTTTCTACCGTTCCCCGATGGCAAAACGTTCCACGAAATTACCCCGGAAGGCTATGTCGAAGGGCCGTTTATGTTTATCCGCGATGGTAAATACTACTTCATGTGGTCGGAAGGGGGCTGGACCGGGCCCAACTATTCCGTGGCCTACGCTGTAGCCGACTCCCCGTTCGGACCATTTAAGCGGGCCGGTAAAATCCTCCAGCAGGATCCCACCGTGGCCACCGGCGCGGGTCATCACTCCGTTATTCAGGTGCCGGGCGAGTCCACGCCCGGCGTGGACTCGCCCAAAACTAATGACTGGTATATCGTCTACCACCGTCGGCCGCTTACCGAAACCGATGGTAACCACCGCGAAACCTGTATCGATCGAATGGAGTTTGCCGCCGACGGGTCGATCAAACCAGTGAAAATTACGAAAGAAGGCGTCAGTCGCCGACCAATAAAGTAATCCGTCTGCTAACATCCGAACAAGGTCTCCGGTCTATGTTCTTATAGACCTTTATGCGCCGGCTGGTGCTGCGGAGCTGTGGACACAGACCGGGGGTTGTACATAATATACCGCACCTCCCAGGTCTGTGTCTTCACCGCGCCACGGTGGTAGACCTTTTGCATTAGTTAGTTCACCGCTATTCTCACCGCGTTCTGATTCATGTCTTGTGCTGAACTGAAGATACCGACACAGGGACTTAAGTACGGTTGAAAAGTGCCAGCACACGTAGGTGAACGGCGTACTCGTATTGCCCCGACGATAGGCGGGGCAAATACCCATTCCTGAAGAACCCACCTGTCGTCGGACTGATAAGAGTGGTATGTAGCCCTATTTTTGACAAGTCATTTAACGCGACTGCTGTTCACCGCACGTGGCATACTAACCGTAAACTGACTTAACGAATGAAAACGAAACTGACCCAGACCGGGGTAGTGGGTGGCTTGCTGAGCCTTAGCCTGCTGATGAATGGATTGGCTATGAACAGCTGTACGCGCACGAACAGCGTCGTTCAGCCGGTACCCGCCCCCGCCGACTCAACGCCGAAACTGGTATGGTCTGACGAATTTACTCAGGACGGTCGGCCCGACAGCCGGAACTGGACCTACGAAACCGGTTTTGTGCGTAACAACGAATTGCAATGGTATCAGTCGGATAACGCATTCTGCCAGAACGGGATGCTCGTCATTGAAGGACGCCGGACCCAACAGCCCAATCCCAACTATAAAGCTGGCAGTACCGACTGGCGCACTAACCGCCAGACCATTCAATACACGGCCGCCAGTCTGAAAACAGAAGGCTTGCAGAGCTGGCAATATGGCCGGTTCGAGATGCGGGCGCGAATTCGTACGCAGTCGGGACTGTGGCCTGCCTTCTGGACACTGGGTACGAAAGGGGAGTGGCCGTCGAACGGCGAGATCGATATCATGGAATATTACCGGGGAGCGCTATTGGCCAACGTGGCCTGGGGTACGAACAAGCGCTGGACAGCCAACTGGCGGAGCTCCAAACTGCCCGTCACTGAATTCAGCGATCCCAACTGGGCCGATCAGTTCCACGTCTGGCGGATGGACTGGGATGCGCAGCAGATTCAGTTGTCGGTCGACGGGCGAGTGCTGAATACGGTCAAGCTGAGCGAAACGATCAACGGCGATGGCTCGGGCATCAATCCGTTCAAGCAGCCCCATTATATCCTGCTCAACCTGGCCATCGGTGGCGACAATGGTGGCGATCCGTCGGCCACTGCGTTCCCGTCCCGCTACGAAATCGACTACGTACGCGTCTATCAATAGCCTGGCGTCTCAACCATCGGAGCGCCGACCGGCAGCCTGCTGTTTGTTGACCCCAGTAGCGATTATTCAGGCTTATAGCTGCTTGTCAATGAGGTTGTGTGTCTCGCTGACAAGCACCTATAAGCCTGATTTTTTTGTCATTCGTCTGGCTGGTAAATAGTAACGCATCCGTCCACTAGCTCAGCAAACAGCAGGCTGCCGGTCAGTGCTCCGATGGTCGACATACTAAGCACTAGGTTCCTGGCACTATCGTCACGATAACCCGTTTGTAGCGGGTCAGGGCGGGGGTGCCTTTGTCAGTCACCTGTAGGATGAAGTGAACGGTTTGTGGGCTGTCGACCGACGGGGCTGTACCTGGTAAGTCGTACAGGTTGGGGCGTAGGGGCGGGTGCTGACCTGACCGGGATAGGTGCCGGCTTCCGGGTACTGAAACCACAGATAACTCATCGAATCGCCGTCGGGGTCGGTGGTGCCGCTGGCGTTGAGGTGGAATGTCTCACCCGACTTTACCGTGAACGAGTCGGGTGTGGCCAGCCGGGGGACGGGCGGGTGATTACAGGCCGAATACGCTTTGGTACACCACGTCATGCGTGCAGCAAAATCGTGCTGAACCGCCTGACGCCACCGCCAGATCGTCGCCTGCGGACTGACGTAGCGACCTTTATCCTGCCCCGTCACCGAGTCGGCCGTATTTGTCCAGATCGGGCGCGTTTCGGGTTCGTCGGTGGGCCAGTTGTCGCGCCGGAACGGTCCGGTGTTGGAATCGCGAAAATCGGGTTTGTAGAGAGTGTAGCGACCGCCCCAGCCGCCGTAGTCGGGTCGCTCGGGATTGCTCAGGCCGTTGGAAATCAACCCCAGAAAAGCCGGACTGTCACCCTCTATGCCGTAGGCCACGTCGAGATAGGCGGCCCCCAGCGGACCGTGCCCCTGCTGAATGTACGTCGCCAGCCAGTCGGCCGAGGTAACGGCGCTGTTCGAGCCGGGGAATGGAAACGACATGCCAAGCCAGGTCGCATCGGCGTAATTGTAGCCGGGCGTTACGACGTAAAAAAGACTCGGAAACGTCCTGCGTATCCAGGGGCCGGAGTCGTCCTGATCGGAGATCGTGTAGATGCGAATTTTCCGGTACAGGCGACTGGCGTTGGCCGGCGTTTCGGTCTGCTGAATGTTCCAGAGCGCCTGCGCCAGCACGTTTGGGCCACCCCAAACCGAAAACCAGACCGGTCGTGGGTCTGCCTGTTTCAGTACCCGGACAACCCAGTCCGAGCCTTCCGAATCGTGTCCGGCCCCGACGCCAGTCATGCCGTATACCGGCAAGCCCTGCTTTACCTTCGTCAGCAATTGCTGAGCGGTCGGGAAGCCGGGTGCGTGCTTCAATAAATTGGGCTGCACCTTGCTGTAGGCCAACAAAATGTGGCGAATGCTTTCCGGTACGACGCGATTTTTCTGGTGAATCGATGTCGTCGCGATCAATCCTTCGACGTCCCATTCGTTGGCATAGGTCAGAAAGCGAACCATCGACTGAGCATCGTCAGGGTCGGCTTCGATATCGGTCAGCACAACGACGCGTCGCTTCGTGGGCGACTGGGCCTGAACGCCCTGATAACTCAGGGCGAGGAGCAGGAGAAGGAGCGTAACGGGGTGTTTCATCGGTGGGACTTCGGCTGGATGCAGTGCCCGCCGGACCGGCAGGTGCGTATTGCATCATAGAGACGAAGTTCCCGCCATACTACCCATTCTGGCGGTAGATGTACTCAGCAAGATCAGCGTGCTACTTGGCCTGCTAGCGGAGCCGGGTGTTAAGGCGTTAAAACACCATTGGCCGACAACGTATAGCTGAAATGGCTACTATTTTGTCCCCGGCAGCAGGATGCTGCCGGGGACAAAATAGTAGCCATTTCAGCGCCCGGCAAGTGAGTTAGCAGGTGCTGGGGCGGTGCTGCTGAGCGAGCTTACCAGGGGCTGATGCCGGTGTCGGGGGCGTTGTCGTCGCTGTAGAACTGCCCCGTCGGACCGTCGGGTCCCAGGGTGGCGGCTTTGACGACGCGGGCAGCGGCATCGGGTACCGTACCCGGTCCGGAATGGTGATTGAAATCCGTCGCGGTATAGCCCGGATCAACGGCATTGACCTTGAACGGGGTGTCGCGCAGGTGGTTGGCTAGGGCAATGGTGTAGGCGTTGAGGGCCGCCTTCGAAGCGACATACGCGGCTGGCGTAATGCCGTAATAGATCCACGACGGATCACTTTGCTTGGTGAGCGACCCCAGCCCCGACGTAACGTTGACGATGCGCGGTTCCGGCGACTGATACAGCAGATCGGCAAACGTCTGCGTGACCTGAATGACGCCGACAAAGTTGGTGTCGAGCACCTGCCTGAACTCGCTGGGGTCGGTTGCCAGTGGCCCCGCCGTTACACTGCCGGAAATGCCGGCGTTGTTGATTAGCACATCCAGCACGGCCGTCTTCTGCCCCAGTACGGTACGGGCCGACTGAACGGAGTCTGGGTTGTCGACGTCGATTACGATGGCTTCGACCTGCGTCAGCCCGTCGGCCTGTAACTGATCGACGGCCTGCTGTCCTTTCGTCAGATCGCGGCTGCCCAGGTACACATAATAGCCGAGCTGAAGTAGCTGCCGGGCGGTTTCGAAGCCGATACTTTTGTTGGCTCCTGTTATCAATACCGTTTTCATATAGTTAAGTTGGTAACGGGACAAAAGTACGGGGCGAACCGTGCCCGGCTGGCACACATTCTACGGTATCACTGGTACATTTCACGGCTATGGCTGCGATACTCGGCCGGGGTCAGGCCGGTTTCGCGCTTGAAGAACCGACTGAAGTACGACGCATCGGCAAAGCCAAGGGCGTAGGCGATTTCTTTCAGCGCCTGTTGCGTATGAAACAGCAGCCGCCGGGCTTCCAGAATCAGGCGGTCGTGGATGTGCTTGATGGCGGGTTTGCCGCTCTGCTCTTTCACGACCTCGCTCAGATACCCCGCCGACAGGTTAAGCATGGCGGCATACTCGCTGACTTCGTGTACGTGCTGAAAATGGCTGTCTACTTTTGCCTGGAACTGCTTCAGCAGGAGCGTGTCGGCGGAGGGCGCGGTCGCCGGAAACTGCTCGGTATACAGGCGACTCAGGTAGGTAAGCAGCACCGTCAGGTACGCGCCGAGCATGCGCTGCTGCCAGTCGCCGGGTTGCCGATATTCGCGGCTGATCTGATTTAGCATGTCTTCCACGAAGCGCACGTCTGCATCGGTGAGTCGCAGTTCGTGACCGTTCTGCGGATTCTGAATCAGTGGCAGGTTGCGCAGCGACGCGTTTTCCTGAAGCGATAGAAATTCCGCCGTAAACGCGATCCCCTCGCTCCACGCCTGACTGAGTTCCTCCTTAACGATTACCTGCTCGGGACCGACAAAATAAATAGTATTGTCCCGAAGCACGTAGGGCGTCATGTCGATCCACTGCCGCCCGATCGCGTACCGGACGAACACCAGTAGGTAATGGTCT
>JAKONH010000623.1 GCA_022702045.1 Spirosomataceae bacterium | reverse complement strand
AACGGGCGACTGGGCGAGTACCTTCGTCAGTAGGCCACTAGCCATAAACAGCAGCGCGGATTTCATAGGCAAGACAGTTTATGCCTAAAAGAACGGTCTTGTCGGCGCTTACTTGTCTGCGCTGGTTTCTGAGATCAGGTCCGTCTAACCGGTCTTCGTAATGGTACTGGCCCCTGCCTGCCGCAGGATGTTCTCAGCCAGAACAGCTTCAGCGGAGTTAGCCACCCGCACACGTATATCAACCGAAGGAGCCGATTCCGCCGTCAAGTCGTCGGGGATGACCGCAGCCGGGGGCGGCTCACCGGCAATCGACGTTACGAAGCTTTGTAGACCACTGACTTCCTGGCCGGTCGATTGTTCAGGAGAATCGGTTTGCGTAAGTGGCCGGTCGAACTGATCTCGTGAAAAACCGGCTTCCAATAGTTGATCTTCAGCGTGTCGAACCTGCTTTGGCTCAGCAAAACAGCCGATGATGAAATGAGCCATACACAAACGGAATAAGGGGTGTACTACCAGAAAACGCGTCAGCGACGGGTTGCTGTCGAATCCGGCGCCTTTGATGTCACGGAATCGACAACGCGCGTCACGGCCGAATCCATGCGGGTAGGGTGGGCCTATCGGGATGCCCGCAGCCCGACAGGCCCACCCTAGGCCAGTCAGTTGTAATTTGGTGGATGGGCAGCTAGCTAGCCATAGAAAAGAAGGGTTTATACGGGAAAGGCAATGGATTGACAGTCGGGGAAACCGTTACCCGGCGCTCCCCAACCATCCGTTATTTGCGTCCGGCCCCGCTTTTCTTACCCCCGCCTGACGTTTTGTTGACGGTGGCCCAGGCACGTCGTTCGGCTTCTTCCTCCGACACGCCCTTGTCTTCATAACTTTCCTCAATGTGTTCAGCCTGCCGTTTCTGTTTGTCGGTGTAGGCCGATTTGTCGCCACGTGCCATAGCCAATTCTTTTAAGGTGCATCTGATGCTCGTTGTAAGCGTCAGTTAGGGCGTAGAACGTGGTGAGTCAGACTGTGTTTATAGGGGTGGGATAAAGTGAGGTAACTGCCTGGACCAGATCCTAACTACTACTGCGCTGCGGCTGGCTATCGTCCTCAACAGCCAGTTGTACTAGTGAAACCTCAACGGCCCAGAAAATAATGGAAAACGAGTCAGTAAACGAACTTATCAAGCAAGGACTAAGTGCACTGAAAGCGGGCAGTAAGGTAGCGGAGCAGGCAACCGCAGAAATTCAGAACGACGCCCGCAATCCGCAGTTAAAAGCTGCCCTCGATAAAGGCAACGACACCTCAAAACAATGGTCCGAGCGTATCGACCGGGCGTTGGCCGAGGTTGGTGGCAGCGATCAACAGGAGAACCCGATCCTACAGGCGCACTATGATGTCAGCCAGAAAATTCGTCAGCAGGCGACCGACGACACAGCGCGGGATCTGGGTATCATTGCGGCTGGTCAGCTGGCGCTTCACTACTGGATTGCGTCGTTCGGTACGCTGCAGGCTTATGCTGAAAAGGCTGGCTTGCAACAGACCGTGAGTGAATTGCAGGCGTCTTTGGAAGAAGCCAGGCAGGCCGATGAAGCGCATAACCAAATTGCTGGCCAGATTATGAATGCAGCATAAGTTAAACCTGGACATACAAGCACGGCGCGGGGCAGAAGCAACTCTTCTGGCTCGCGCCGTTTTTCAGTACATAAAGCGGCTGGGTAGCTACATACCAACTTAGAAAAGTAGACCGGGCTGCAACAGTACGATTTGTCTATCAAACCCGACTAAACATCATGAGAGCGAACCCTATTCTTTGGCAACTGGCACTGGGCACCGTACTTAGTACAGGCTGTATGGCGCAGACAACGCCACGATCGGCCACCGCAACGCAGGACAGCCGATACCGGCAAAGCTCGTCGGATAACGGCACAACGGTCAATAGTAGTAACACGACCAACTACAACAGCAACAACGTAACGAACGCACCGACAGGCGTGGGCAGCAATCCGGCGGGCTCCACTGCTACGCCCAGTTCGTCGCGTCGGCGAAAGTCACCTGCCCGGGGGGCAACTACCAGTTCAGCAACGGACGCGGTCATTCAAAAAGCGCGTACGGCCCCATCGCCGGCGGTAACGGCTGGTAGCACCGAGCGTAATACCAGTATTCATGACTTTGTCGCGTCGTCGCCGAACTACGTCACGTTGCAAAATGCGCTACAGTCAGCAGGCTTGTTCGACGTGCTAAAAGAATCGAAAAAGTATACGCTGTTTGCCCCGACCAATGATGCGTTTCGGAAACTGCCCGCAACCGTACAGAAGGGTTTGCTGGAGGGACGTAACCGGCCGCAACTAACGCATCTGCTCAACTATCATCTGGTAAAAGGGGCGCTTAATGCCGACGACCTGCGTAAAAAGATAAAGTCGGGTAGAACGGCTAGCCTGAAGACCATCGCGGGCGAATCGCTCACGCTGTCATCGAGTGCCGACGGGCAACTGACGATTACCGACGAAACCGGTAAGAAAGCAACCCTGATCGACTTGGACCAGAAGCAGAACAACGGGTATGTACACGGTATCAACACGGTACTTTTGACGAACAGCGATACCAACATTCGGTAGTCGCAATTCGTATATTGGGTAGATTGCTCATGCTAACAGATAACCAATCTACCCAACCAACCGGGCAACGACAATTAATATGATACCTAGGAGATAACATACGCCCATGAGCCAGAGCCAGCGGTTGGTGACGGGTGGCGTACCGGCAAATTCGTGCCAGATAAACAGCCCACATAGTACGGCGACGATCGTTGCGCCTTGACTCAGACCGAAGGAGATAGCGTTCCCCGCCGACTGGGATGCGAGTAACAATGCTCCCATACCAATACCCCAGATAAAACCACCCAGCAAACCGAACAGGTGGTGTCGGGCATTCATGGCATGGTACTGCTGTACGGACGCGTCGCTGCTCTCGTCGGGCATAAACCGGCCGACAAGTCGTTCGATGAGTGGGTTACTAAGCAACAACCCAATGACGAAGGCGACGAAGGCTGTAAATGGTGTAATTGCTAACGGTTCGGGGTCGGCAAAGTCAGCAGGGAGCGTGCTGGTAATCATGCGGAAGAAGAAGCCGTTCAGCAAGCCTGCCAGCAGCACAATAATTAGTCCCTGTCGGTTGAATGCCTGCGTATCACCTTTCGCCCGATAAGCCAGCGCACCGAAAAGCATGGCGACCACAATCAGTCCGCCCCCGGTTGTCAGCAGCGCCAGATGCCCCTCGGGTTCGGCCAAATAATTTACGACCAGGCCCAGCACCAGCGCAATTCCCGTCCCAACCGGCATTGCGATGGCGATACCGGCCAGGCTAATACCTGCTACCAGCAATCGATTACCGGCGTTGAATACGACACCGGCCGCCAGCGCCAGTAGCAGGTTTCGGTAATCCGCCTGTTGAACGTCGGTTAGAAAGGAGCGGCCTTCCTTCCCCAGACTACCGGCGGTAAAGGCCAGCAGCAACGCCGTTGCTGCAATACCGTAGAGGTAATCCCGGTAGAAGAGCGCCACGGCCACGTCCTGCGTAACCAGCTTCTGACTGTTCGACCAGATTCCCCAGCACAGCATGGCCAGCAGGCAGGCGGATACAGCCCAGAATGTGTCGCTGATGATGAGCATCGTATTTGGTGAGAAGCCGTCAGGGCCATCTCAACGCGAAACAGCAACCAGTTGGCTTTGTAGAACACACCGGCTCAGCTAATACTCCCTACGAACAGAGAACAAATCAGGTTCCGGTCCACAGACGCTTGTCGAACAGACCTGGAAGGTTTCGAAAATCGTTTAGGTCTAGGACTCTGGCTCCGGTTAGTGCTGCACAACGACACGTTTTACCTGAACGCCCAGCGAATCAAGAACGCGCAGTAGATACACCCCGTCAGGCCAGTTTCGAACGTCGACCTGCGCCTGGCTACCGCTATTTTTCTGGCGGTGCAGCAATCGACCCTGGCTGGTTAGGATGTCGAGCTGTGAGGCTTCTTCCAGACCGTCGATGTGTAGTAATTCGTCCACTGGTTGACCGAGCAATACAATGTCGCCGTTGGTGCGGATGATAGCGCTGCGAATAGGTGAGTAACTAAATGTACCGTCGGTGTCAGTCTGGCGAAGCCGGTAATAGTTGATGCCAAGCCGGGGCGATTCATCGACTGCACTGTAGTTCTGCCGAATGTTCGTTGTACCACGTCCGTCGAGCTGGGCAATGCGTTCGAAAGAGCGGGCATCGGTGCTGCGTTCCAAGTCGAAGTGAGCATTGGTACGCTCACTGGCTGTCGACCAGGTAGCGAATACTTGTTTCTGAATCGTTTTTACGGAAAACTCGATCAGTGAAACGGGGAGTGTTGATCTCGTTACGGTGTAGGTTGCCTTGTAGTTGTTGCCACCGTTGCTATCGAAGAAAAAGCCGAACGTACCATCAATACGCCAGTAGACTTCCAGCGTATAAGTACCGGGGCCAAGGCCATTGGCGATGTTGATACCAGCATCGGTTCGCGCCCACCGCTGCGTGCCCTCATTCCCTACATTGCCAGTGAACGGCAGATCGACCTGAATGAAATCGCCCGGGGTGATAGTCTGCGGGTAAAGCCGGTAGAACATGTGCGCTGCTGTTGTGCTGTCGCCGTTGTTCTTGCTGGTTCTGACCTCTCCGCCATTCAGATAAATCGACGTGTTGGCAGTGCCCAGGTTCGCGCCTTGAAACGCTGGTGTTCCATCCACGCTATTACCGCCCGTCCGGTAGGTGTTACCTGTCGCATCGACGTTGGTGATGGCATAGGTTTGAAGCAGGCCCGCGTCGGCCCAGGCAGGTATCAGCGTACTAACTGACAGGTAGCTTACTAGCAATAGAAGAATTCGCATCGTTGGACAAGGCTTTACTAAGAAGTAATTCTTAGCAAAACGGATACCTAACGGTGAATTTAGTTGTCTAAAGTGATTAACTGTTTACTTGTTGGCGTGCGTAACTGGATCGACAGTATGTCGCTTAGCTTTTCCAACAGAGAAAGTAGCAATCAGAAAACCGGTACCACTGATGAGTAAGTTTAGAAAAAAACCAACCGCGTGCAGGAACGTGGCCAACACCGTCGATTGTGTAATCGGTAAACCGTAGAGCATCAATACGCGCCCAATCAGCAGATGATAGGTACCAATGCCACCCTGGGTCGGTACCAGCACACCGCCTACCAAGGCTACCGTCTCGATCGTCAGCACCGACAGTATTGGTAAGGCTCGGGTGGTCGGCAACGCCATCATCAGGGAATACGTCATTAGCCAGGCCATAGCCTGATTTAGAATAGTTAGCAGTATGAAAAGACCTGGTTGCGGAAGTTTACGCAGTGATAGCAACCCAGCCCGCAGGCCACGACTGAATCCGATAGCTCGTTGGGCGAGCGGGTGCTGCCAGCGGGGATGTGTAAAGTCGATGAGCTGGACTGACCAGAGTAACAGACCCATCACCAGCAAACCACCGAGCAGCAACCACCAGCCCGTAGTGGAGGGAAGGCGCAGAGCATAGCCGCCGAAGTAGCGCTGCAATCGCTCAAATTCCAGCACGAACGTCAGACAGACAACCCCCAGCAGTACAAAAAAATCAAGAACCCGTTCGGCCAGCACGGCTCCTACGGCCTGCGAGAACGATACGCCATCAGTGCGTTGCAGGGTAGCACAGCGTGTCAGCTCACCCGATCCTGGAATAATCATGCCTGCCAGTGTCCCGGCCAGCAACGCTATCGTCACCCGAAACGTAGTCGGTTTATAACCCAGTGCCAGTAAAGGTTGCCTGGAACGTGCGCCCCGAATTAAAAAGGTGAGTGCCGTCAGCAGCCCTGTCAGTACGATCCAGCGATAGTCTGCCAGCTGAAACTGCTGTTGAATAGCGCTGACTGATACGTTGCGCAGCACATAAATTAGCAGCAGAATACCTAGGCCGAGCGGTAAAAAACGTTTTAGGAAATGCGTCATAGTACGCCGTGTAGACGGTAAATTACAGATTACAAAGTAAGTAGTTACCTGCCCATGCAAGGCCGAAACCTGCGCGGTACTGGTGTAAAAAGTCGGCGTGGTTTTTGTCCGCAGTTGGTTAGTTGGCTGTAAATCGGCTTTTGGGTACTGACTATGTGTGTTTGCAGGAGAATAGGGATCAACTTATTTTTGACAGTACGTGCCCGTCCGTAATCCACTCGACTGCCCGATAGGGTTTCAACTCTCTCTCTTTTTATGTCCAAGTCAAACAAAAAGCGTACCCCTCCGCCGGTGGGCAGGCCAAAACCTGCGACCAATGATGGCGATGCCAGCGCGTTTTCGTCAATGGCCGCCGAGTCTCTGTCAGATACTACAGCGCCACTTGATCATACTACTGAACAATCGGAGCTACCGTTTGAACTGATTCGTTTCGACCGCCGGACCAAGTGGTACATGGGCATTGTAACGGGTTTGTTTTTGCTGCTTTCGCTGCTGAAAATTCACACGCTATCGGTGGCCATGTGGAACCAGTTGATCCCAGACGGGTCAGATCCTAAACGGGGTATTATCAGCGGTACGCCACAGGCCATCCGGATGGATGAATACGCAGTTTGGGTGCCCAATACATTGTCGAACGCGAATCAGGGGTATCCGGTAGCAAATGAATCATTGGGTGGCGAGAAGATTGCCCTGCTCGGTGCACCTGCCTACCATCCGCTGATGATTTTCAAACCCTTGCTGTGGGGGCACTTTTTTTTAGGGCCTGAGCAGGCCATCGCCTGGCAATCGAACTTCAACTATTTTGCCGTATTACTGCTTCCGTTTCTGCTGTTCATGCTGCTGACGCGCAATAACTTCCTGCTGTCGGTATTTGGTAGTGTATGGCTATGGCTATCGTCGGGCTCACAGATGTGGAACGGTGGTTGCGACATGGCTGTGGGGCTGTTCTCGCTGTTGTTCGTCAGCGGAATTTATATCCTATTCGGCACACACTCGCTGGTCGGTAAAATCGGTTGGGGACTACTCTTTGGCTGGACGCTTTTCAGTGCACTGGTGCTGGTTTATCCGCCCTTTCAGGTGCCACTTGGTTACACCTTCCTGATTCTGTTTGTGGCATATTGTCTGCGGCACCGCGATCAGTTTCGCTTCGATACTGACCAATGGACGGCGATCGGTATTGGCGCGGGCGCTTTGGTAGTGGTCGGTGTAGCGTTTTACACGTCGTATCGCGATCTGAAGCCGACCGTTGAAGCGATGGTCAATACGGTATATCCGGGCCGTCGATCGGAGTCGGGTGGTACTGGTTTCATTGCCAACTGGTATTCGGAGTACTATTCGTGGCTGATCAACCCACAACGGTATCCTAAAAGCTGGCTTAACATCTGCGAACTGTCGCATTACCTCACGTTTACGCCGATCATCGCGGCTAGTTTACTGGTTTATTTCATTGTGAAGCGTCGGGTCGACTGGATGCTGGCGCTGCTGGCAATCTGGATTCTGGCGCAGGTTGCCTGGATCGAATACGGCTGGCCGAAGTGGCTGGCCGAATCAACCCTGATGAGCATGAGTCCGACCCGTCGGACACAGGTGCCGTTGGGCGTGTCAGGCGTAATTCTGACTATTATATACCTGTCGTACATCAACCGACATCAGCTTGTAACAAGTTTAGGTACCAGGATATTGGCCATTACGGGCGCGTTCGGGTTCGTGATCTATACTGCCTATGTCAATCTGAACGATACCGAAGGCTTGTTTCGCTCGTATCAGCTGTTCCTCCCTGTGCTTTTCTTTACCTTTCTAAACGTACTGTTGCTGATCAACGTGCAGGTGAAGTATCGGGCTATGTTGTTTGCCGGCGCGGTGGTACTGTACCTGCTACCAAACCTGAAGTTCAATCCCGTAGCGATAGGACTGGCACCTATTACGCAGCATACAATCTACAAGACGGTACAGGAGATCGACAAGCGCGACCCCGGCAAACGGTGGGTAGTATTTGGTAGCCAATATATTTCCTACCTGGTGATGTCAACCGGGGTGAAGCTACTATCGGGGGTGAAAACGCTACCCGCCCGCAACATCATGCATGTACTCGATCCCACGGCCAAACGGGATTCGGCTTACAATCGGTACGCGCATACGATCTACCAGACCTATATCGACGGACGCGACAGTGTCATTATCCAGCAGAGTTTTGAAGACGGCTATACGGTTGCGATGGACCCCTGCTCACCACGCTTCAAAGACTTGAAAGTGAAATACCTGATTTTCGATCGGGAGCCGCAGCCGGTAGAAATCCGCTGTGCCAAGCTCGTCAGCAATATGGGATCGATCCGGATTTACGAACGCACTGACGAATGAGCCCGACGCAGTCACCGCGCATTCTGATTGTGATTCCCTGCTACAACGAGGAAGCATCCATCGTGTCGGTGGTCAACGAAGTGGAGTGGGAGCGGCAACAATCGGGTTTGCAACTCGATACGCTTGTCGTTAACGATTGCTCGACCGACGGAACACTGGCGCAGTTGCAGACCTTGTCCGGTTGTAAATACCTTAACTTACCCGTTAATCTAGGCATTGGTGGGGCCATGCAGGCGGGATACCGCTATGCGTACCGCCATGGCTATGACATGGCGGTGCAGATGGATGGCGACGGGCAGCACCCGGCAGGCGAACTCCCCAAGCTGTTGGCGCCACTGCTGGCCAACGAAGCCGATGTCGTGATTGGGTCTCGCTTTCTGGAACGGACGGGCTTTCAGTCGACGGCGGTTCGGCGCATCGGAATCAACTACTTTCGGTGGCTCAACCGTTGGCTCATCGGACAGACAGTGCACGACAGCACATCGGGCTTCCGGGCTTTTAACCGTCGGACACTGGCCATCGTAGACCGATACTATCCTGATGAATATCCCGAGCCGGAGGCCATTGTACAGTTTGGCCTGCACCAACTGCGTATCAGGGAGGTGCCGGTACAGATGCGCGAACGGCAGGGGGGCGTTTCGTCGATCAATACGGGGCGGGCGTTTTACTACATGCTCAAAGTGACGCTTGGTATCTTGTTTGTCTATATCCGGCTTCGCGGTCGTAAGACCCTGACGCCACTGGCTGGCTGACATGGAAACGATTCCTATAACCATACAGATTGTCAGCATCACGGGCGCGCTGCTGTTCATGCTGATAATCTTCCGGCTGATTGTCCGGGGTAAGTTGCGCGAAGAATACTCGATTATCTGGATCGTATGCACGGTGCTGTTAATCGTGTTTTCAATCTGGCGGCACGGGCTGGAGCAAATTTCGGCGCTGGTCGGCGTATTTTATCCACCGTCGCTGGTCTTTCTGGCCGCCTTGTCGGCTATCCTGATTTTTCTGGTCCACCTGTCGGTGGTGATTTCGAAGCTACAAAATCAGATCAAGGACCTGACCCACGAAATGGCGTACCTGCGGCAGGATCTGGAACGGATTCAGACGGGGCAGGCTGAACAGCCTGCTGCCGGACAGCCTGCCCCGTCTGAATCCGTTTCGCCATGACGTTGCCGACAATTACGGTCATCACGCCGTCGTATAATCAGGGACAGTTCATCCG
>JAKONH010000617.1 GCA_022702045.1 Spirosomataceae bacterium | reverse complement strand
CTGCTGGCCCGTAAATTCATCGCCAAACCTGAATCGGCCTACAGCCGGGCTGAGATGATAGTAGTGGTAGGAGCTGGTATGGTAGGTTCACTAGCCTACACCTTCTCCGACACGTTCTGGTTTTCGGCTGTTGAAGCCGAGGTCTACGGCATCTCATCGTTCTTTACTGCCATCGTCGTATGGGCAACCCTGACCTGGGAACGTATCGACGAACCGGCGTTGGCGAACCGCTGGCTATTACTGATCGCCTACCTGACAGGTATTTCCATCGGTGTGCACCTATTAAACCTGGTCACCTTACCAGGCCTGGCCTTGCTCTATTATGCTAAAACCTATCCACAGCCAACGCGCTGGGGCTGGATCAAAGCCCTGGCCGCTGGCTTTCTGGTGCTGGGTCTTATTAATGCAGCGATTCCCGGCTTGCCAGCGCTGGCGTTCATCGCCGACCGGTGGGCGGTCAACGGACTGGGCCTGCCGGTCAACGCGGGCATCTATCTGTTCGGTATCGGGTTGCTTGGCTTGCTTGTCTATGGTATCTACTGGTCAGCGACCCGTCACCGCGCCGGGATGAACACAGCCTTGCTGGCGGTAGCGTTTCTGCTGATTGGCTATGGGTCGTATCTACAGGTGCTAGTTCGGGCCGGTTTCAATCCGCCGATTAATGAGAATGATCCGAGCAACGTCATTAATTTCAAAGCCTACCAGAGCCGGGAACAATACGGGAGTCGGTCGCTGCTGTATGGCCCGGTCTTTACCGCCCGGCCAATCGAGCAGAAGCGGGGCGCGCCGATGTGGAAACGTCAGGGCGACAAATACATCATTTACGATTACCAGCCCGAATACGTCTACGCACCGGGCGATCAGATGCTATTTCCCCGACTGTATAGCTATCAGTTCAACCACCCCACACTTTACCGGCAGATGCTGGGGCTGGCTGAAGGGCAGCGGCCTACCATGAGCGATAATTTGCGCTTTCTGTTTACGTACCAGTTGGGGCACATGTGGGCGCGCTACATGCTGTGGAACTTTGCGGGCCGCGACAGCGACGAGGACGATGCTGGTTATTTGCTGCCCTGGTCTGCGACTGAAACGCTACCCGAGCTGCTTCGACAGAACAAAGCCCACGACAACTTTTACATGCTGCCCCTGCTGCTGGTCATTGCGGGGGCGGTATATCAATACCGGCGGCAGCGCGCGCACTGGCTCGCCATTGGACTGTTGTTTTTACTGACCGGGATTGGCCTTCAGGTATTTCTGAATTCACCCCCCTCCGAACCCCGCGAACGGGACTACATCTACGTGGGCTCGTTTTACTTCATGGCTATCTGGCTGGGATTGGGCGTGCTGGCGTTGGCCCAACTGGTGCAGCGCTGGGTACGACAGGAGCAGGTGCGGACAGTGCTGGTAACCGGCAGTTGCCTGCTGGTTCCGATGATGATGGGCGTCAAAAGCTGGGACAATCATGACCGGTCTGACCGCTATCACTCGGTCGATTTTGCCAGGAACATGCTCAACAGTTGCGCCACCAATGCGATTTTGTTCACGGAGGGCGATAACGACACATTCCCGCTGTGGTACGCGCAGGAAGTGGAGGGAGTCCGGCGCGACGTGCGGGTGTGTAACCTTAGCCTGCTGGGCATGGACTGGTACATTCAGCAGATGAAGCGCAAGATCTACGAATCGGATGCCGTACCGATATCGTTGGCGTTCGACAACTTCATCAAGGGGAAGAACGACTACGTACCGTTTTACGAAATCGCCAGCGTCAAAGCGGGTATCGATCTGAAGCAGTATATCAATTTGGTCAAGTCGGATAACCCTGCTATTCAGGCGCCCTTGCTGGGCGGTGGTACGACCAGTATTCTGCCCTCCCAGGTGCTGTTTCTGCCGATTGATAAAGCAGCAGTCGACAAGGCAGGCTTTGTGCCAGCAGCGTTAAAACCACTGATGAGCGACACGCTGCAATGGACCCTCGGCAAGAAAGATCTTTACAAGCCTGAGCTGATTATGCTCGACATGATTGCCACCAACAATTGGCAGCGTCCACTCTATTTCTCCAGCACCCTGACCGAAGCACATTATCTGAATCTGAAAGACCACATGCAGCTAGAGGGATACGCGTACCGGTTGATGCCGGTAGCCGTACCCGGTGCGTCGGATGGGTACGTCAACAGTCAACTCATGTACCGGAATATGACGACGAAGATGACCTGGCGGCAGCTCGACAATCCCGACGTGTACTATGACAGCACGTACAAACGCACACCAGCGGTATCGGCCCGTATGGCTTTTCTGCGCCTGGCCGATCAACTGGTGCGGGAGGGCAATACGGATAAAGCCCGAAACGTACTGCTAGATTCATTGCGGGTGTTACCCGACAAGAGCATTCCCTATGACTACGTATCGTCGAGTTATGTACCGCTTTTATTGGCCGTTGATGAGCAAAAACGGGCACTGACTATTGCCGATACGATGGCCCGCCGGGCCGACCAGAACCTGACCTACGCCAGAAGTGGAGCGGGCCAATTCAGTAATCCGCAGTTGGATCTGTACGTACTTCATAATCTGGCGTCGGCTTGCAAAGCAGCCAGACAGCCGGAAGGCGCACGCTACGAAGCGCTGCTCCAGAAACACGCCGGTTCGTTCGGCAATTAAGCCGTTCGGCGAAGACCAAGACGGTTTTCGAACCCTTTTAGGTCTCTGAATACCTGCACTATAGGTGCAACGCTTATCGTTTCGCTTTGATACCAAACTGAAGTGTGTTGGTACCGATTTCCGTGCGACTATCGTAGTTGAAGGTAGTCCCATCGATGGTACCAACGCGGTTAGCCCCGTCATACATCTCGAACTTCCCGCCACCCGACCGGAGCGACAGATTGAGTGAGTCGGTCAGGGGAGTGCGTCCCTGGATACCGATGACGTACACAACACCGACACGGTTGTCGGTATTCCGGACAATTTTGACTGATCCGGTATAGACCTGGTTATTCTGCGGATTAGTATACGGGAAGTTGTACGTAACGGTCCCGGTTCCATTCGCACCAGGCGTCGTATACTGGGTCATTTCATACGTACCGGCAATTTCCGGCTCGGGGTCTACCCCGCCACCACAGGCCAGCAGCGTTAGCAGCGGGAGGCAATACAAAAGTCGTTTCATAGCGGAAAAGCGTTTGACAAGCCCTCGTCAAAAGTCATTCCGAACGACACGCACCGTCCCGCCAAAGCTCCTTTTTTAATCTCACTTCTGTATTAAACGGTATTTTCACATTGACGCACTTTCTCGCCAAGCGCCTGAATATCTGCCAGTTCATGAAAAGCACTGATCACGATTCGCGTATTGGCCCGGTCGCTGGGCGTTGGATAGGCAAACGAATAAATCAGGATGTTGTGCTGAAGCAGAAACGGGTAGAGGGCGTCCTGCTCGGTGTAGAACACGGGATAGCCATCGGCCTGCTGAAACAGGCCTGTTGGTAGCAATACCTCGGACGCTTTGTTGACAAGTTGCCGAAGTCGATTATACTGTGTCTCATACAGCGACCGAGTCTTCACGAAAGCGGCCAGATAAGCGGGTGGTGTGGGCGAACAGGCCCCGAAGAACGGCGTTTTTCGTACCTGCTGCAGCAGGTCGGTATCGCCTAGCACGACGCCCCCCGGCAGTCCCATCGCCTTGGCGAGTGATCCGGTGACCAGCAATCGTACGTTATCTCGCTGCGGTAGCTGCGACCAGATACCACGGCCACTGTTCAGCAATCCCAGCCCGTGTGAATCATCGACAACCAGGGTAATAAGCCGGTCGTCGGGCAGGTCGTTAACCCAGTCGAACGCGTACTGCTCCGACCGAACGGCATCCAGTGAGTTTGTCAGGATAGCGACGGGTTGTTGCGGGTTCAGCGCGCGAACTTGAGCAGCAACGTGCTGACTCCACTCGCTAAACGATGTCTGCGGCAGGCTTTTCACCGGGCCATTCCAGAGCGCGGGATGCGTACCGGGCGCATAGAGCAGGTGCATCGATTGCTGTTGCAGCCACTGTACGACCACCTGACCCGCTAACATGCCCGACGACAATGTCAGTGCCGCCTGAGGCTGATTGTTGCCCGTTCCAACCATCGCGGCTAATTGCGCTTCGGCTTCTTCGTAGATCGTCAGCTGCAGGTTGCCGTTGCGTGAACTACCGAATACGGTTCCGTACTGCCGTATCGATTCAGCAAGTCGCTGCTGCATGACCGGGTGCTGCGGTATCCCCAAAT
>JAKONH010000586.1 GCA_022702045.1 Spirosomataceae bacterium | reverse complement strand
TGTTAGAAACAGATCGTAAAGTAGTTTTTTCATCATGCAGGTTCTAACGCAGCGGCAATTATTTTTTGAACACGTAGCACAGACCTCCGATTTCCCGCTGGCGTTGGAAATCGACCGGGCCGAGGGCATTTATATTTACTCGACGGCGGGTACCGACGGGCAGCAACGGCGGTACATGGACCTGATCTCCGGCATCGGGGTCAGCAATGTCGGCCATAGGCACCCGCAGGTACTAGCCGCCATTCAGGCCCAGCTCGACAAATACCTGCATCTGATGGTATACGGCGAATACGTGCAGACACCACAAACGCAGCTGGCTCATGCTCTGGCCGGTACGCTGCCGCATCCACTCAGCACGGTGTACTTCACCAACTCCGGTACCGAAGCCGTAGAAGGAGCCATGAAGCTGGCGAAACGATACACGGGCCGCGCCGAACTGGTTAGCTGCGTCAATGCCTACCACGGCGCTACGCAGGGTGCGCTTTCCCTCTCCGGCGACGAGCATTTCAAGCGCAGTTTTCGCCCACTGTTACCCGCTACCCGTCACATCCGATTCAACAACTGGGACGATATCAGCCAGATCACAACGGCTACGGCTGGAGTCGTAATGGAAGTAGTGGGGGGCGAAGCGGGCGTACGCGTCCCCGACCCGGCTTATCTACAGGCTGTGCGCGCACGATGTACGGAAGTCGGGGCGCTGCTGATCTTCGACGAAATTCAAACGGGTTTCGGCAGGACCGGTACCTTCTGGGCCTTTCAGGGTGTCGGGTCGGCTGGCGTGGTACCTGATGTATTGCTGTGTGCCAAAGGTATGGGTGGCGGTATGCCGATTGGCGCGTTTATCAGTTCAGCCGAGATCATGCGCGTGCTACGTACCAACCCGATCTTGGGTCATATTACTACGTTTGGCGGTCACCCGGTGTCCTGTGCGTCCTCGCTGGCAACCCTGCGGGTAATTCAACAGGAAAAGCTATACGAGCAAGCCGAAGCCAAAGGGCAATTATTCCGGCAGTTGCTGATTCACCCGGCTATCCGAGCCATCCGTGGCAAAGGGCTGATGCTTGCTATTGAATTCGATTCGTTCGACGTCCTGAAACCCATTATCGACCGGGCCATCGAACTCGGCGTCATCACCGACTGGTTTTTGTTCTGCGACAACTCGATGCGCATCGCCCCCCCGCTCATCATCACCGACGAGCAAATCCGCGACGCCTGCGCCGTGATTCTACAGGCGATTGGGTAGGTAACTTGAGTCCTTACGTTGTAGTATGCTTACACTACATGTTTTCTGTCATTCCGACAGCAGGAGGAATCTCCGGTAGAAACGAAAAAAGTTGCTTGATACCGAAAGTTCCCACTGTCGTCGGAGTGACAGCAACCACACGAACCCACTAATAAAAAAATAAGCAATCAACAATTACATACATTGCCTGCTCCACTTGGTAAGCTACTATGACACCAAAAGCGAGTACGGAATTGCCTAGCCGCATCATATCATTAATTGAAAAGCCCGGTAAAGAATGGCGTGAGTTCAATACAGAAAATTTATTCGCCAAATACGTACTTTCCCACTGGAGCGCATTAATAGATGACTGGTCCAACGATCCTGACAGCCCATTGATAATCAGAAAAACGGGACCTGTCAGAGGAAGTGTAACAGTTCATGAAACCGGCCGAGAGGTAATCTTTTGCGATAACTCACCCGCCCAATGGGTTGCGGAGGAGGTTTTCAAATTGAGTACTCCTCGACTATCTGACATCAAAGAATTCCTTGCTCAGGACAAGATTCCTTTCAAGTTCATAGCCAAAAGGGGAGAGCAAAATTCAGCTAAATACAAGTGCGTTTCGAATGGCGATTTCAATAAAGCTGGTTGGAAGCTTTGTCACATAGACGCAGTTGGCTTGAATAGCAGAAAGGGAATTTATCTGGAAGACATAAATTTTCTGAAGAAAAAATTCAAGCTACTTCTCGATCCTGCCATTTTTTTTATCCTGCCCAAAAGCATAGGCGGCTTAGGAGAAGTAAGATGGTTTATCGACGCACAGCGATGACAGTTCAACCGTTCAGCATCACGGAAACAGCACCGTAAGCGTGCCGACGAGGAGGGCGAGGCCGAACAAGATCAGCAAGCCGATCAGGAAGGGACGACCGGGGCCACCGGCGTTGGGCGATTTGGAAACAGGCATACACAAAAATGATTAGGGGCGGCTGACAGCTGCCGGACTGAATTTAGTACCAAAGAAATCACCGGTGTTCCAGACCGGACGGGCGTCGGCCTGGGCAGTGAGGTAACCAATCAGAAACTGAAGTTGTGCATGGCGTCCGGCGGCTGTCCAGTCGAAGGGCTGATTCATATCGTCCTGTGGCGTATGATAGATCGTAGCCCGCCACGCGAGGTTCAGTTTGGTACCGTCCCGATCGTCGCCGGTGGTCGAGCCGCTTTTGATGTAGATCGCCGGAATACCCTGCCGCACGAAGCTAAAGTGGTCGGACCGCATAAACACCGCTTGTTCGGGAATCGGGTCAGGGGCGATTTTCACCCCGACAAAGCGCGCAGCCGTGTTCACCGACCGACCCATGCTCGAATGCTGTGCCCCATAGGGTACGATGTCCAGCAACGGGTGAAAGAAAAACGGCATGTCGAGCGTCAGGTTGGCGACGATCTTATCTTTCGGCACAGTCGGATTCGTCGCAAAATAGTCAGAGCCGAGCAGGCCCATCTCCTCCCCTGTCACCCCCACGAACAGAATTGACCGGCGCGGGGCCGTGGGCAGCGTCGCCAGCAACCGGGCCGTTTCCAGGTTGATCGCCGTTCCCGACGCGTTGTCGTGCGCGCCGTTGAAAATAGAATCGCCCTTCACCGGCTGACCAACCCCCAGGTGATCGAGGTGGGATACGTAAACGACGTATTCATTTTTCAGCGCCGGGTCGGAGCCGGGTAATACCGCTACTACGTTTGCCCCAATCAGGCCATCGTTCTGTTCGGTGTCAGTATGAGCGTTGGCCGACAGCGGCAGCGAAACCGGCGTAATGGCTCCTTTGCGGGTTTGGGTGATCGCATCCATAAACGTCATCGATGCACTATCAAACAGCAGTCGGGCAGTCGAATCGCTCAGCGACCCAACAACGCGCAGTTCCGGGAATGTACGCTGCGCTTTTCCGTTGGCGTCGGTCCAGCGGTAAGTAGCCTGTCGGGCGCGGGGCGAGGCCGCCATGATGCGCGATCCAACGTCCGAAGGCAGGCTAAAGGTCAGTAGACCAACAGCGCCGTGCATTGCAGCCAGTTCCGCCTTAGCCGACCCGAAATACGCCCGCTCATTCGAGGGGAAGCTGGCCGGTGCGCCATTGACACACACCACAATCTTACCCCGCACGTCGACACCTTTGTAATCGTCGTGTCCCAGGTCAGGCGCTTCGATACCATACCCCATAAACACCAGCGGTGCCGATACGTCGCTGGTTTGGTTGCCGAAGTTAGGACTTAGTACGTACTGCTTGCCATAGGTCATGGGCAGTTCCCGCCCGTTCCGTACAAAAGTTAGTCGGCTGCGGTCTTCGCGAACCTGCGCTCGGCGTAGCGGCACTGCCTGCCGGTAGGTACCCTTCTCGCCCGCCGGTTTAAAGCCGAAGCTTTTTAGTTGCTGCTCCACATAACGGGCCGCCATCTCGTAACCTTCCGAGCCCGGCTTCCGGCCTTTGAGCTTGTCATCGGACAGGTAGCGCATGTGCGCTTCAATATTTTTCGACTGTACCGACCGGGCCGTTTTCTGAATGGCTGTGGGTAAACTGTCGACCGTCGTCTGCGCCTGTAGCTGACTGATGGACAGTGCGGTAATAAGAAGCAAAATTGATGATTTGCGCACGTTGAGAAACGGGTTTTCGGTATACGGTTTTCAGTTTTCGGTAGTGCCGACGCGAACGGTTCTATAGTGTTGACACAGCGTCCCCTTCGCCATAAACAGAAAACCGTAAACTGTCTACCGAACCCTACCCCCTCGCCAACGCGAACGGGACGGGCTTGTCGAATACATCGGCGAGGGCGACGCGGGCAGCGTGATAGCCACACATGCCGTGTACACCACCACCCGGTGGCGTCGAGGATGAACAAATATACAGCCCCGACGCGGACGTTTTGTACGGCGACAGGCTAATTACGGGTCGGGTGAAGAGCTGACCGATATCGATCATGCCGCCGTTGATATCGCCCCCGATGTAGTTGGGGTTGTAGGCTTCTATTTGCACCGTGTTCATCGTATGCCGCGCCAGGATGCGATCGCGGAAGCCGGGGGCAAAGCGCTCGATCTGCCGCTCGATCGCATCCGTCTGATCGACCGTCGATCCGTTGGGTACGTGACAGTAGGCCCAGGCGGTATGCTTTCCGGCCGGGGCACGCGTATCGTCGAACAGGCTTTGCTGCGCCAGCAATACGTACGGCTTGTCGGGATGCCTGCCGTCAGCGACAGCCTGCTCAGCCGCCGTAATCTCGTCAAGCGTACCGCCCAGATGAATTGTTCCGGCCTGCCGGCAGTCGACGTTGGTAAACGGGATGGGTCCGTCGAGCGCCCAGTCAACTTTGAAGACGCCAAAGCCATACCGGTAGTGTTCCAGTTTTCGGCGGTAGGCGTCCGACAGTCGGTCACCGGCTATCTGCAGGATTTGCCTCGGCGTCAGGTCGAACAGGATGGCCTGCGCCGGGGGGATGTCCTGCATCGAGCGTACCATCCGATCGGTTTCAATTGTTCCGCCGATGGACTGAAAATAAGAAGCCAGCGCGCTGGCAATCTGTTGCGAACCGCCCACCGGTACCGGCCAACTATGGAGATGACCGGCAGCCATCAGTACCAGCGCAATTGCCGAAGTAGTCAGGTTGGTCAGGGGTTGAATGGAATGCGCAGCCATCCCGGCAAACAGGGCCTGCGCTTCTTCAGTCTGAAACCGCTTTGTCAGCAGCGTGACCGGCGGCAGGGCACTCAGCCCGAAACTCGCCATATCAATTGGGTGCTTTGGCCACCGCAACGGCCCCAGCACGTCGCTTGCCATTGTCGGCCAGTCGTTTACGATCGGCCCCATCAGACTGGCGTAGGTCTTTCCGTCTTCACCCAACCCGCCAGCCGTATCCGCCACGCTCCCGCGCAATACAGCGGCCCGCCCGCCATCCAAGGGATGCGCAGCTGCGACAGGCGGACTGGTAAATGTCAGGCCAAAGTCAGCCAGGGGCAAAGTCTGAAAAAAGGGCGAACCGGCTCCCAGCGGATGGATAGCTGAGCAAACGTCGTGGTGAAAACCAGGCAGCGTCAGTTCAGCCGTGCGCATACCACCCCCAACGGTCGGCTTCCCTTCCAGCAGCAACACCCCCAGCCCGGCGCGTTGCAAGGTGATGGCCGCACTCAGCCCATTCGGTCCCGATCCGACGACAACGGCATCGTATTGCATGTTCTTTCGGTTTACGGTTGCAGTAGTCGGTGGCCATCGTAGCAGTGTAGCCCATTAATCGACTACTGCATACAGTAAACCCACCCATTACAGCGGAATGTTTCCGTGCTTTTTCCTGGGCATGGTCGCCACCTTGTTTTCCAGCATGGTAAACGCCCGGATCAGCTTCTGCCGGGTTTGATCAGGCATAATGACTTCATCAATATAACCCCGGTGCGCGGCCCGGTACGGGTTGGCGAATTTCTCTGTATAATCGAGCACTTTCTCTTGTAGCTTGGCTTGCGGATCGGCAGCTTCGGCTATTTCGCGCTTGAAAATAATTTCGGCGGCACCACTCGCCCCCATCACGGCAATCTCGGCACTTGGCCACGCGTAGTTCAGGTCGGCACCGATGTGCTTGGAGTTCATCACATCGTACGCACCACCGTAGGCTTTACGGGTAATAACGGTCACGCGGGGTACGGTGGCTTCGCAGAAGGCGTAGAGCAGCTTGGCACCGTTGCTGATTATGCCATTCCACTCCTGATCGGTGCCGGGCAGGAAGCCGGGAACGTCTTCCAGCACCAGCAACGGGATGTTGAAGCAGTCGCAGAAGCGAACAAACCGGGCCGCTTTCGTACTGGCGTTGCTGTCAAGAACCCCCGCCAGGACCGCCGGCTGGTTGCCAACGACACCGATGCTCCGACCGGCAATGCGCGCAAAACCGACGACGATGTTCTCCGCGTAGTTTTTATGGACCTCCATGAAGCTGCCCGTATCGACCAGTTCATCGATTACCTCGCGCATGTCGTACGGCTGATTGGCCCCGCCGGGAATCAGGCTGTTGAGCGCCGGTCGGTTTTCATCGGTCGACTCGTAGGGCAGGCGAATGGGATCGTCTTCGCAGTTCTGCGGAATGTAGCTGAGCAGTTGCTTGAGCTGTTGAATACAGGCCAGTTCGTTGGCGCAGGCGAAGTGTGTTACACCCGATTTGGTACTATGGGTACTGGCACCGCCCAGCTCTTCGGCTGTCACCTCTTCGTGTGTAACGGTTTTCACCACGTTTGGCCCCGTCACAAACATGTAGCTCGTGTGCTCGACCATGAAAATAAAGTCAGTGATGGCGGGACTGTACACGGCACCGCCCGCGCAAGGACCCATAATCGCCGACAGTTGCGGGATAACGCCCGACGCTTTGGTATTACGGTAAAAAATATCAGCGTAGCCCGCCAGCGATAGTACGCCCTCCTGAATACGTGCGCCACCGGAGTCATTCAGTCCGATGATCGGCGCGCCGTTCTGCATGGCAAGGTCCATCAGCTTACAGACTTTTTCGGCATGCGTTTCCGACAGGGCACCGCCGAATACCGTAAAGTCCTGCGCGAAAACGTACACCAGCCGTCCGTCCACCGTTCCGTATCCCGTCACGACGCCATCGCCGAGGTAATGCTCTTTGTCCAGACCAAAGTCGCGGGTGCGGTGCATGACAAACTTGCCAATTTCCTCGAACGACCCATCATCAACCAGCAGGGCGATGCGTTCGCGGGCGGTCAGCTTGCCTTTGGCGTGCTGGGCGTCTATGCGTTTTTGCCCACCGCCAAGTTCAGCTTCGGCATTTTTCTGGGCCAGTAGTTCTGGTTTGGTTGGTTTGTGGTCGTTGGCTTGCGGAACAGTTGCTGATGATACGGGCTGCATAAACAGGGTTTATAAAATCTAATTGTGTATTGGCAAAGTTAATTTTTACCGATTGAATCCAACGGTTTCGCTGGATTTTGTATCATCGACCTGACAAATCCACCCGTTCGATTATGCACGTCTATCTACGAATTCCGTCGTTGTTGCTTGTCTGGCTCCTGATGGATGGCTGCTGGCGGCCGGCACCACCCGAACCGCCTACCTCCGGCGACATATACCGCCCTGTTTACGCGCCCGCTGCCGCTATTCGGATCGTGCAAACCCTTCCCCCGCAACCGCTACAAAACGCCGGCAAAATCTATATAAAGGATCAGTACCTGTTTATCAACGAAGTCGGGCGCGGTATTCACGTGGTCGATAACCGCAACCCGGCCAAGCCGATGCAATTGTCGTTTATATCGATACCCGGCAATCAGGAACTCGCAATCAAAGACAGTATTCTTTACGCCGATAATGTACTGGATCTGGTAGCGCTCAACGTCGCCAATCCGGCGAATGTGCGGGTAGTGAGACGTATCGAAAACGCATTCCCGTACGCGTCGTACCCATTGGCAACCAATGTCCGGTTTGAATGCCCTGACCCGACACGGGGTGTTATCGTTCGCTGGGAGAAAGCGGCCATCGACAATCCGCAGTGTTTCCGATAATTCCATTTCCAGTGTTCTCCACGCTTCCATTCATCGACTCTTTATGTATCGGCTACTACTCATTTTCAGCCTGCTGTTCCTGCTGAGCTGCACCAAAGACGGCGGCAGCCCAACGCCGGGAACAGGCATCGGCGGCTCTACGGCGCGCTTCACCGTCAGTGGCAACACACTCTATATCGTTGGCTCGACAAGCCTGCAGGCCTTCGACATCACCAACAGCAGCAACCCGGTGCCGGGGGCCAAAACAACGGTCGGGGTAGGCGTCGAAACGATTTTTCCCTACCGCGACAAACTGTTTGTCGGTACCCAGACGGGTATGTTTATTTACGACATTACCCAACCCGCCAATCCGAAGCAGGTATCGGTCTACACGCATATTCAGAGCTGCGATCCAGTGGTGGCGCAGGGCAACTATGCCTACGTAACCCTGCGCAGCGGTACCAACTGCCGCAACCGGACCGCTAATTCGCTCGACGTCGTTGATTTTAGTGATCTGAACAACCTGAAGCAGATCGGCAGCTACCCGATGAAAAATCCGCATGGGCTGGGTGTCGACGGGAAGCTGTTGTTTGTCGGCGAAGGCGAGTACGGGTTGCGTGTGCTCGATATTAGCAACCCGGCGGTCGTGCTGCCCATTCAGTACGTCGACTCGGTGAAAGCCTATGACGTCATCCCCTACCAAAACCGACTGATTGTCACCAGCCCGGCGGGAATCAGCCAGTACAGCTACGCAACGAATCAATTGACTCACCTCAGCACCCTGCCTGTTCAGCCATGATCTGTCGTCTATTCGTTGCCGGTCTGCTGCTGTCGGGCATCACCAGGGCACAGGTTAACCCAGTTCCACCCGGCCCGATACGGCCGTGGGTACTGAAGGTTGCTCCTTTGAGTCTGCTTGATTTTAGCAGTACGGTTCAGGTTGCGGTTGAGGGCGTTATCACCGCTAATCAGTCATTACAGCTCGAACTGGGCTACGGCTGGCAGGCCATGAATCCCTGGCTGGCGCCAAATCGGGAACGGTACAGTCAGTATGAGGTCTGGCGCGGGCGGGCCGAATGGCGGTACTATTGGCGTGGCGGGCAAGCCCCGTTTGGCGTGTACACGGCAATCGAAGGGCTTTACAAACGGGAGAATGCGCTGGAAAAGGCTACGATGGCAATTTATGGCGAGCCCGGTCAGGTCCAGTACTACCGGCTGACAACGTTACCCATTTCAAAAGACGTATTTGGTATCAACGTGAAGATCGGCCGTCAGTTTCCACTCCTGCCCAACGGGCGACTAGTGTTCGACGCGTACGGTGGTCTTGGTCTGCGCGCCCGCTCTATTCAGCGCACCGACCTGCCTGACGGCTACCAACTGACGCGTCAGCCCATCATCGATATCGGTCCGTTTACCACGTACGGCGGAGCATCGCTGTTCAGCCTATCGGGCGGTCTCAAAATCGGCTACACGTTGTAACAGACCGTATATTGATAAAAAAAGCGCTACTCTTTCTTATTTCGACTCTAGCGATGATACCTGGCTGGTGTCAGGATTCGACGCTTGTTTACAGTCACCCGTCGCGGTTCATCCTCAAACTAGCTCCCCTTTCCCTGCTCGACCAGGACGCTACCGTGCAGGCGGGTCTGGAGTATCTGACGGGTCAGCGCACGGCTGTGCAGGCAGAAGTTGGCTACGGCTGGCAAAAGCTGCCTGTACTTGGTAGCGACCTGCGGAGATTTGCGGCCGCAGAGGTGTGGCGGGGCCGGGCTGAGGTTCGGTTCTACTCGGGTCGGTACCGCACCAGTGCTAAAAGGAGAATCGCCATTCGCAGCCATGCGCCGTTGGGCAATTATTGGGCAATCGAAGGACTGTTCAAGCAAATTAACGTGCAGAAAGCCGCTCAACTGGGTTGGATCGATGTAAACCCGCCTATCCCGACTGACATAACTGGTCCGCAGTTCGTTCGCCGGTATATCGTCGGGGCACATATCAAATTCGGGCGTCAGTTCGCTTTCTATGACCCACAGCGACGCCTTTTCTCACGTACTCTGCTCGACATCTACTGGGGCTTTGGTGCCCGACTCATTACCAATCAGGGGGCCAGTCCAACTACCGACGAATCATGTGGCTGCGGAATAGGCCGGTCGTTTACGAGCCGGGGCACATCGATTGCGCCCAGCCTGTCGCTCGGCCTGAAACTGGGTTTTGCGCTCTAGTGCGGTTTGCAGACCTTTGTCGTACGCTCTTTTCCGTTTGCCACTTGGGTCGTTTTCTCGTATACCTACTGCTGCTGGTCAGTATCAGAACCGGACTCGCTCAGCCGCTCGGCGGACAGCGTGTTTTTTCGTTCCTCGACTTACCGACCCACGCCCGCGTGGCCGCGCTCGGTGGGCAGGTCGCTACAGCTACGCAGCCCAGCGCACCGTATTTTCAGAACAACCCCGCCCTCGCCGACTCTTTGCCCGCCAATCAATTGTCGATCAGTTTGATGCCGTATCTGGCTGCGGCTAAGTATTACACAGCACAATACGGTCTGCCCGTAAGACCCCATGCCGACCACCGGTCAAGCTGGGCCATTGGCATGCAGTACCTCAGCTACGGACAGTTAGACCTGACCGATCCGGCTGGCAACAGGCTTGGCACGTTTACGGCCAACGACTACGCACTGGGCCTTACCCATACCCGAACGGAGGGCAATTTTACGCTTGGCGCAACGGTCAAAGCAGTGGGTTCATCCATCGAAACCTACTCTGCCTTTGGCGTGCTGGCCGACCTCGGCGGGGTGTGGCGACATCCAAAACGAGAGCTGACGTTCGGTCTGACGGCGAAGAACGTAGGCTATCTGCTCAAAAACTACGGTCCTACCTCTGCTGACCTCCCATTCGACCTGCAAGCTGGCGTTACGTTCAAACCGGTACACGCGCCCATTCGCCTGACCGTGACGGCCCACCACCTGCAACGCTTCGACATCAGCTATAACGACCCCAACCTGAACGTACGCTACGACCTGAGTGGCAACCCCATCCCGACGACGGTCAGCACGTTCGAGCAGGCTGTTCGACATCTGAGTATCGGTGCCGAGCTACTACTTAGCCGTAACGTTCAGTTACTGGTCGGTTATAACCACCAGAAACGGCAGGAAGGCCGCCTGACGACAGGTAGCGCCACAGCGGGTATTTCGTTTGGAGCCATGGTACAGGCTAGTGGGTTTCAGCTCACCTACGCCCGCTTTTCCGCCGTCCCGACCGCCGGCACTAGTCAGCTTTCACTCAATATCGATATCAACCGATTGTTGAAATAGTAGAGACGCGATCCCTCGCGTCTCAGCACGTGGCAGCAAACACCATCCGGCGGTAAGACGTAGCGAACGTAGCGCGGTGTTTTCCAACAAACACCATCCGGCAGCAAACACCATCCGGCGGTAAGACGCAAAGGATTGCGTCTCTACAGCGTTACCGCCCTGCCCGCTTCATCAGCGCATCGCGCGACAGCGTAATCAGGTGGCCGATGGGTTTTCCAGCCCGATACGTGATCACCCGTAGCGTGATAGGGCCATCAGGTAGTTCAACGGGCTGCGCGTATTTCGTGGAAAACTGATCGGGCATGGTGTCGTCGGTGGTGTAGTAAATGTCCAGATTTGGGACTTCACCCGCCATATTCAGCATCAGTTTGTCGCCGTTCATACTGGTTTTGACAATCGCGTCGTAAACCGCTTTGGAATGGTTCACCTGCGCGACGTCGGCCCGTTCGAAGTGGGTTTCCATGCGCTGAACGAAGTTGGGCCAGTTTTTGGCTTCTTTAGGTGACCAGTATACCTCGGCCAATGCCCAGCCACGCGGGTACATCATATAGTCAGCGTAGCGCAGATTCGGGATCTGCTCTGTCCAGAGGTTGCCCTGCCCACCCAGAATGTATTTGGGGTCGATTCCGTCAGGAACGGGTTCATAGTTGTAGCTCGTCTGCGCCCGCAGCGTTGCGTAGATCGGCGGATCGACGGAGTTCTCGCCCTGATTGTAGTCGAGATAAGCAAACGTGGTTGGTGTCATCACGACATTGTGGCCCATGTGTGCCGCTTCGATACCCCCTTTCACGCCCCGCCAGCTCATGACCGTGGCAGTAGGCGAAATACCGCCTTCCAGAATTTCATCCCAGCCCAGAAACTTCTTGCCTTTGCTCGCCAGGATCTTTTCGACCCGCCCCATGAAGTAGCCCTGCAGATCTTCGACATGGCGGATGTTAAGCTTTTTCATCAGCGCCTGACAACCGGGGTCCTGCGCCCAGTAGCCTTTATAGCACTCATCGCCACCTGCATGGATGTATGGATTGGGAAACAGGGCCGCCACCTCCGTAAACACCTTGTCGAGAAACTCGTATACTTTCTCATCCGACGGATTAAGCGTATTCTCGACTTTCATTTTGAAGGTTCCATTGCCATACCAGTCGGCGAAGTTGGTACCGGGGTTGACACTTACCGGCTGTTTCGTACAGCTTAGTTCCGGGTAAGCGGCAAGGGCCGCCATGCTATGACCGGGAATATCAACTTCAGGCACGATCGTTACGTTACGATCCTGGGCATAGTGGATAATCTCGCGAATATCGTCCTGCGTATAAAAGCCACCGTAGGGTGTTGGTTCACCGGGTTTCGGATCTTCCCGATCACCGAAGTGCCCCGTCCGGGCGACGCGCCAGGCCCCTACACTCGTCAGTTTCGGCAACGACTTGATCTCGATACGCCAGCCATTGTCATCGGTCAGGTGCCAGTGCAGCGTGTTGTATTTCAGTTTCGCAATCTGATCGATAAACGTTTTGACGTCTTCTTTCGGGAAGAAGTGCCGGCTCACGTCGAGCATGATCCCCCGCCAGCCGAATCGCGGATAATCGGTGATTTGTACAGCAGGCACCGTCCAGTTGGCATTGGTTTTCGTCTTGCTGCCAATTTCCTTGGGCAACAGTTGTGTCAGCGTCTGCGCTCCATAGAATAAGCCAGCCGGTTTGTTGGCCACGATACGAATGCCTTTCTCTGTAGCGTTCAGGGTGTAGCCTTCATCGCCAAGTTTGGCATCGGGCGAAGCATTCAGCGTTAATTGGATCGTACCTGACGTGCCAGTTCTTGGCTGAATAGAAAAACCTGTGGGACCATTCAACTGCCTGGCCAACAGATCGGCAGCGGTTTTACCACCAGCCTGATTATACTGAATACTGGCTGATCGGGTTAGCGTAAACGTACCTTTTTGTTGTTGCAGACTAACCGGCTGCGGAATCAGATGAACGGGTGTCTGCGCCTGGGCGATCGTTACGCCAAGCGCCAGCACCAGTAAGCGGGCAATGTACATAATAAAGAAAGAGTATAGGTAGGATTCCTGCATGTGGCGATCCGATTGCAGACCAGTCAAAGGTAGCAGATTTGCGGCAACCTCGGTCCATAGCAACGTGGGAAGCCCGACCCCTGACAAATTACGCCCTGATCGGACACATTTTTCGGTTTCTGTTGTTAGACTGCTAACACCAATCCATCGTACACAAACGAGTCAATGACTGAATTGCTGAAAGACCTTACCCCCCGGCAGATCGTTGCCGAACTTGATCAATACATTATCGGGCAGCACGAC
>JAKONH010000498.1 GCA_022702045.1 Spirosomataceae bacterium | reverse complement strand
ATCGTGTACGGCTGACTTGTGCCCGGCATCATGACCAGCAATACCCGTTGCCCCGCTTCCGATCGGCTACCGACAGGCTGTAGCCGATCCCCGTCTTCGCGTTGCTTATACGAATAAGTCAGCATTGGACCAGCTTTGGTTTTTGAGAAAGCTAGCTTTTCCCAGTCGGGCGATGCGTAGTTGCCGACCATGAAAAAGGCGCTGGTCTTTTCCAGCGCCAGCTTCTGATGGGTACCAACGAACAGACAAATACCGAGAAGTGACAGGACGAGAGGTATCCGAACCATCGTGTAACGTAGTATTAGTGTCCCCGCGCAATGGTGAGTCCGATCTGACCGGCATGGTATGCGTTGTGGTACAGTACGTGTGAGAATAACCGCATGCGTGAGACAATCCCGAAAAAAGGCGTATCAACCGGGTCGAGCCAGGCGCTGTCGGGCGTTACATCGATGTAGTTGTGGAAACGGTCGTAGCCCTGCTCGATCAGTTGCCGACTACCGGCGATGTCCTCTCCCTGACCGGTGTCGGACTGACCCATTGTCGTATTCTGAACCGTTGTTGGTAAGCCGAAAAATAAGCCGAATAACATGAACATTTCACCTACATGGCGTAGCATAAACCCCGCCGATGCCGCCTGCTGATTCAGACGAAACGAACCGTTTTCCAGGTTTACGATATCGAATGCTGACCAGCAGGTTGTTTGGTTTTGTGCCAGCATGTCGAGCAGTAGTTGTTTTTGCATAAGATATGGATGACGCGCCCGAAAAGTAATATAGGCTGACTTTCGAGGAAGTCAGCCTATATTACTTTTCTACTACTTTTTGGGCATTACCTTCACTTCGCTGACAACCGTGTCACCGCCTGCTGTATTATCGACAGGTGCCTGCTGATCCATCATCGGGTCGCTGCCCGTCGTGTCGCCCTGACGGCCCATGAAGCCCATCGACGTGTCGGTTGATGAACTGGTCGTTTCTTCGTTCTTCTTACTCGAACAACTGGTCAGCGCGCCGACCGAGCCAACAAACGTGCTGAGAATCAGTGCTTGCATCAAGATTGTTTTTCCGTTGCGTATCATGTGTATAACGTGAGTTTGTGTTCAGGTATAACCCGAAACGGTACAGGTGGTTTGTCTAGTAGGGTATGAAAAAGGGAAGCAGACCAGACCTGCTTCCCTTTACTTGCTAACGCTGCGTAGTGATCGTTACTTTTTCGGATTGCCCGACGAACCGCCGGCACTAGCTGGTGGCTGTGTCGATTGCCCCGATGAAGCGGCCGACGCACTCATCGGCTCACCTTCTTTGTCGAGTTCAACAACGTCGTAGCCCAACCGTTTGAGGCCCGGCTCGATCTGCTTTTTGTTGCCAACGACGGTGATAATCATCTTGTCGACGGGTAACTGTTTTTTGGCAATCGCGTCAACTTCAGCTTTGGTAATCTTCTTCAGAATATCACTTTGCTGCTCTACAAAATTGCGGGGCAGGTTGTAGTCGATAATGCGGTTCAGGAAGTACGCTTTCTGAAGGGGTGTTTCGTAACGCAGAGCATCGCTTTGGCCCAGCGAACTTTTCACAAACGCCAGTTCCTGATCTGTAATACCCGACTTGCCGTAGTTAGTGATCTCTTTCAAAAATTCAACCACCGAGCTATCCGTAGTCGCTGCTTTTACGCCCGCCTGTGCCGTGAAGGGCCCTGGTGTGTGTGTGCTCGAAAAACGCGATTGAGCTCCATACGTGTAGCCTTTGTCTTCACGCAGGTTCATGTTGATACGGCTGTTGAACGCACCACCCAGCATGTAGTTCGCCAGTCCGGCGCGATAATAATCACCGGTCGCATCGTAAGGCATATTGGTCAGGTAACCGATACGGATTTCCGACTGAGCCGCCTGATCCTTGTCGATCAAATAGATACGGGTCTTGTCGATTTTTCTGGCAGCCGCTTCCTTAGGCAGGTTAACGGGTTTGGCCTGCCACTTGGTCAGGAACGCCAGTTTCGGCATTACGTCTTTCTGCTCCAGATCGCCCACAACAACCAGGTTGGCTACTGATGGCGATACATAGGCGTTGTAAAACGCTTTTACGTCGTCGAGCGTAATCGACTCAACCGTTTTGGTCGTACCACTGGTCGGGATCGACCGGATATTGCCGTTGCCGTATAGCAGCTTGTTATAGGCTTTATTAGCAATCACGACCGGTTGCGTGCTCTGGTTGCCGATCAGTTCGAGCTGCTGCTTTTTCAGCCGGTCGAAATCTTCCTGCGCGAACTTAGGATGCAGCAGTTTCTCTTCTACCAGTGCTAGCGTCGAATCTAGATTCTTCACCATCGATTCAATCGAAATGTTGATTTCTTCGGTAGAGGCACCGATGTAAACACTGCTACCCAGTTTTTCGAGTTTAGCGTTCAGCTGTTCATTGGTGTAATGCTGCGTCGCTTCGTTCATCAGGTTGGCCGTCAGCTGGGCGATCCCCGCTTTCGAGGGATCTTTTGCTGCCAGCAGGTGACCCCCTTTGATCGTCATCAGCATCGTCACGGTCGGCACTTCGCTGTTGCGCGTACCAATTACCTTAACGCCGTTGGCGAGTCTGTCGGTCCAGAATGGCGGCACTTTTAACGCCGGATTCGGGCCGGGTCCAGGCTTCTTGCTACGGTCGAACGAGTCGCTTGCTTTGGCGTATTTCAACGCACTGTACCCATAATCAGGCGCTTTGTATTCGGCCGTCGATACGGTGTAATTGTCCGGCTTCGAGACGATTTCGGGTTTGCCTTTCGGGTATACCGTCAGAATCACGGCGTGTTTGCCCCGAATGTATTTGTCGTACACGCGCATGACGTCGGCCTTTGTGACGCTGGTGTAGCGTTTCAATTCCTGTGGCAGGTAGTTAGGGTTGCCCAGGAACGTCTGGTACTGCGCCAGTTGCGATACCTTACCCGATACGCTTGACAAGCCATCGATCAGCTGTGCTTCGCGGGTAGCCCGGAACTGCGCAATATCGTCGTCGGTGACGCCCCGCTTTTCAAACTCGGCGAGTGTCTGTCGTACCAGCGCTTCGGTGCTGTCGAGTTTCTTGCCGGGGTACGGTAGAATGGTCATCGTCAGCTGCCCGGATAGTTCCGTCGCTGGGTGCCCTGCGTTGGCTTGTACCGCCTGTTGCGTCTTAACCAGGTTTTTGTAGAACAGCGAGCTTTTTCCACCACCCAGAATTTCGGCCAGCGCGTCGAGTGGTGCTTCGTCGGCGTCGAAATTAGGGACTGTCGGGTAAACGATTTGTAACATTGGAAACCGCACGTTGTCTTCGTACGAAACGTATCGGTCTTTATCGAGCATCGGCGACGGTACCTGGGTTTTAGTTACCTCAGGACCGCGCGGAATCGAGCCGAAATATTTCTCCGCAAGCGCCAGTACCTGCTTCGGCGTGACGTCGCCGCCAACCGTCAGAACGGCGTTGTTGGGGCCGTACCAGCGTAGGAAGAAGTTTTTCAGGTCGTTGACATTAACCCGGTTGAGGTCTTCGATGTAGCCGATCGTCAGCCACGAGTAGGGGTGACCGTAGGGGTACAGCGTCTTGGCGACGTACTCACTCGACAGCCCGTAGGGCCGGTTGTCGTAGTTCTGACCACGCTCATTTTTTACGGTTGCCCGCTGAATCTCGAATTTCTTCTGAGTT
>JAKONH010000495.1 GCA_022702045.1 Spirosomataceae bacterium | reverse complement strand
GTTCATAATCCCGATATAAAGCGCGTTACAACGCACACCATTCAGGAACTCAAGAATAAAGGTGAGAAGATTTCGGCGCTGACAGCCTATGATTACTCGATGGCGCGAGTCGTTGATGCGGCTGGCGTTGAAGTAATTCTGGTAGGTGATTCCGCGTCGAACGTAATGGCAGGCCATGAAACGACCTTGCCTATCACACTCGATCAGATGATTTACCATGCCAGTTCGGTTGTGCGGGCCGTGAAACGAGCGCTGGTTGTGGTCGATCTGCCGTTTGGTTCTTATCAGGGTAATTCGGCGGAAGCCCTGCGGTCGGCGATTCGGATCATGAAAGAGTCGGGCGCTCACGCAATCAAGCTGGAAGGCGGTCAGGAAATTCGGGAGTCCATCGTCCGAATTCTGAGTGCGGGCGTTCCGGTTATGGGTCACCTGGGGCTCACGCCACAATCGATATATAAGTTCGGTACGTACGCTGTGCGGGCCCGCGAAGAGGCTGAAGCTGCGAAACTGATGACTGATGCGCAGATGCTGGAAGAGATCGGCTGCTTTGGTGTCGTACTGGAAAAGATACCGGCTGCGTTAACCAAACAGGTGTCGCGAATGCTTCAAATTCCAACCATTGGTATCGGTGCCGGCCCCGACGCTGACGGACAAATTCTGGTTGTACACGATATGCTGGGTATCAACAATGAATTCAAACCCCGGTTTCTTCGACAGTATGCCGACCTGCATTCTGTTATGAAGCAGGCGATTACGCATTATGTCGATGATGTGAAAAGCCGCGACTTCCCGAACGAGAAAGAAGCGTATTGAGTTAGAGAAAAGAAAATAGAGGAAAGAAGAAAGAAAGTCGGTGCTATTACTGGCGTATCTTTTTTCTAGCGTCTTTGCTCTTTCTTCTGAAAATGTAATGAAAAAGAAGCCATATCAGGTTGTTTATGAAGACAACCACCTACTGATTGTCAATAAAGACCCCGGTATACTGGTGCAGGGTGACCGCACTGGTGATACGACCTTGCTGACGGTGTTGAAAGAGTATATCAAAGAAAAATACGACAAGCCGGGCGAGGTATTTCTAGGGTTAGTGCATCGGCTTGACCGGCCCGTCAGCGGACTGGTTGTGTTTGCCCGCACGTCAAAGGCACTGGAACGGATGAACGAAATTTTCCGGAAACGGCAGGTCCAGAAAACGTACTGGGCCGTCGTGCGAAAAAAGCCCCCGGTTGATGCAGACAAGCTGGTAAACTGGTTGGTAAAAGACGAACAGAAAAATCAGGTAGCCGTTTACGACTATGAGGTGCCGGGTTCGCAGAAGGCCGAATTATCGTATCGGTTGTTGGGCCGTATCAACGAGCATTTTCTACTGGAGGTAAACCCAATTACCGGGCGACCCCATCAGATTCGTTCGCAACTGGCGCACATAGGCTGCCCAATCCGGGGCGATGTCAAGTACGGCTACGACCGGGCCGTTGCTGACAAGAAAATCTACCTTCACGCACGTCGATTGTATTTTATTCATCCAGTGAAAAAGGAGCCAATTATTTGTCGGGCAGGCTTACCCAACGACCCGTTTTGGGAAGAGTTTCTCGAACTTGACGACGAGAATTACAAAGACAAAAATCTGGATCGTATTTACGAATAGTTGTATACAGAAAAAGCCCCCGACGATAATGACATCGTCGGGGGCTTTTTCTGTATACTGGTTAATAAGTTGGGTTATCGAATGAATGCTGTGTATGCTTTTCAGTTGTGCCGGTCGTAACATCAGCCATCATCTGGTTAACGACGCGTTCAACCATTTGAACCGCACCACGTAACGCACCGTAGATGATACACAGCGGGAGGATGATGGGCATAAAAAAGACCCATTGAAAGATCATATGCAGCCTGACATGTTTCATCGGTTCGGTTAGTCTTTAAGTACTTGTTAAGTTAACGGATTTCGTCTTTCTTTCAAAAAGATGAGTGCTTTTTACTTAACTTTTTATCGTATAAATTAAATCTTAACTTATTTAAGTTCAAAACGGTAGGGTAACAAAAAAAGTTTGAAATGATACCATTTAGTTAGTACAATGTTAGATGACGACACTGATTAGCTAATTTAAATACAGCAAAAAAAGTGCCACCAGTACTTGTATTAGCGTGTAAAGCAAGGAGTTAGGTGTTGAATGTATATATGTACTATAGCATATAGAAGTAGTAGTATGGTTCTAGAAGAGCCGGCTGGATGTTATTTTTTCTAACATCCAGCCGGCTCTTCTAATGCACTTATTTATTTCAGTGTTGCTACGGCGTCCTTTATACGCTGAACGGCTTCTGCCAGCGATTCATCAGACGCTGCCGTTGAGATACGCAGGCAGTTTGGTGCACCAAAACCAGAACCTGCCACCGTCGATACGTACGATGTGTTGAGCAGCCACGACGCAAAATCGTCGGAGTTGTCGATTGTCGTCGTGCCGTCTGACTTACCGTAGTAATAGCTAATGTCAGGAAAAGCGTAGAAAGCCCCTTCGGGTACGTTCACTCGGAAGTGAGGGACTTCTTTCAGCAGCTTCACGACCAGGTCGCGCCGACGCTGATAGGCTTTTGTCATTTCTACGCTGGCATCCAGCGGCCCGCTGATCGCAGCAACGGCGGCTTTTTGCGCAATCGAGTTCGTGCCCGACGTAACCTGCCCCTGCAGTTTCTCGACGCCTTCCGCAATCCATTTGGCTGCGCCGATATAGCCGATGCGCCAGCCTGTCATCGCATAGCCTTTCGCTACACCATTGACCGTGATAACGCGGTCAGCAATTTCAGGAATCGAGCCTATGCTAAAATGACCTTCGGGTGTGAAGTTGATGTATTCATAGATTTCGTCGGCCAGTACGAACACATTCTCGTGCTTGGCAACGACGGCAGCAATCGCCCGCAATTCAGCTTCCGAATAAATTGAACCGGTCGGGTTGTTCGGTGATGCGTACATCACGATCCGGGTGCGGTCGGTGATGGCGGCTTCGAACTGCTCCGGCGTAACTTTGAAGTTGTTCTCAAACGAACCGTCGACCACAACCGATTTGCCTTCGGCCAGCTTTACCATCTCCGAGTAGCTAACCCAGTACGGCGAGAAGATAACGACTTCATCGCCGGGGTTAATCAGCACCTGAATGACATTGGCCAGCGAGTGTTTAGCACCTGTCGAGACGACAATATTCTCGGGTTTCCAATCGATGTTGTTATCACGCTTGAATTTATCGGCGATGGCTTTGCGCAGATCGGGGTATCCGGCAACAGGCGAGTAGCCGTGGAAACCGTCGTCGATGGCTTTCTTAGCGGCTTCGCAGATGTGAGCAGGCGTTTTGAAATCAGGCTCGCCGACGCTTAGGCTGATTACTTTGTGGCCCTGAGCGGCTAATTCGCGGGCTTTTTTGGTCATCGCCAGCGTGGACGATTCTTCCAGCGCATTGATGCGGTCGGCTAACAGACTCACGGTGTCGAGCGTGGCAGACATAATCGGTGGTGATTTTTGAGAAAATGATAACAAACTGATTGCAAAGGTACTATGATTTCAGTGCGGGGGGACGATCGTTGGTAAATTAAAAATTGTCACGGCTCCCGTGTCGTCGCAGTCGG
>JAKONH010000472.1 GCA_022702045.1 Spirosomataceae bacterium | reverse complement strand
CTGCTGTTCAGCCAGTAACGCCTGCATCACACGGGCCATCGGTACGTCGCCTTCCAGGTGGTTGGCTTCCTGGAAACTGCCGTCCGCGAAACGCTCGGTACTGCGCAGGTGGACGAAATGAATTCGGTCACCCAGTCGCTGCACTATCCCCCCCAGGTCGTTGTCGGGCCGAACGCCGTATGAACCCGTGCAAAAGCAAAGGCCATTGGCCGGTGAATCGGCAGCCGCCAGCAAAGCACGGGCATCGGCTTCGGTGCTGACCACACGTGGTAACCCTAGAATCGGGTACGGCGGATCGTCGGGGTGAATGGCCAGCCGCACCCCGACCGACTCAGCAACGGGGACTATTTCGCGCAGAAAAGCGTATAGATTCTGCCGTAGCTCCCGGTCGCCGATGTCGGCATAGGTCGCTAGTGCATCGCGAAACTGTTCGACGGTATAACTTTCTTCCGAACCCGGCAAGCCTGCGATGATCGTACGAATCAGCCGTTTCACCTGAACGTCGGTCATGCTGTGCAGGCGCGCACGGGCGCGTTCCTGCTGCTCGGCCGAGTAGAAATAATCCGCACCGGGCCGTTCGAGGATATACAGCTCAAAAGCCGCAAACTCCGTTGCGTCGAACCGCAGGCCGGTCGATCCGTCGGGCATAAGGTAGTCGAGGTCGGTACGGGTCCAGTCGAGGACGGGCATAAAGTTGTAGCAGACCGTGTCGATTCCAACCGTAGCCAGATTAACAATCGATTCCTTGTAATTCTCGATGTACGTCTGAAAATGACCGCTACGGGTTTTGATTCCTTCATGGACCGGAATACTTTCGACCACCGACCAGCGTAGCCCCGCCTGTTCGATAAGGGCTTTGCGCGTGCGGATGTCGTCGACCGACCAAACATCGCCGTTCTTGATTTGGTGAAGGGCTGTTACGATGCCAGTGGCACCAGCCTGCCGGACGTCGGCCAGCGAAACGGGATCAGTGGGGCCAAACCAGCGCCAGGTTTGTTCGAGCATACGTCAATGTAACCGATTACGTAAAAAAATGCAACGACAGGACCAGTCTTTTCCATTGGGTAATTCCCGAATCCTGTTTTTTAGGTAAAAAAAGCAGCAAGTCGACTTTTCTCCCCAATCAGACTCTTTTTATTTTGCAAACACCGACTACTACCGGCCGCTTTCGCTGGCGAATCGTTGCACTGCTTTTCCTGGCTACTACCATCAACTATGTCGATCGGCAGGTGCTTTCCTTTACCATGACCGATGAGGTTTTCCGCAAGGAAATGCTTGATCTGGCCCCAGACGCCGTACTCACAAAAGAAGCGACCGACCGGTTCAAAGTACTCTACAGCGATGTCGACGCAGCCTTCAAATTCGCTTATGCCATTGGTTTCCTACTGGTTGGCTGGCTCATCGACAGGATCGGCACCAAGCGTGGCTTCTCGCTGGGGATCGTGGTCTGGAGCATCGCGGCTGCGCTCACGGCCTTCGTCAGCAACATGACAGGACTACGCTGGGCACGGGCGCTACTGGGCCTAGGCGAAGCCGCCAACTTCCCTTCGTCTATCAAGACCGTAGCCGAATGGTTTCCACGACGAGAACGCTCCTTCGCCAACGGATTATTCAACGCGGGCGCTAACGTCGGTATCATCCTGACAGCTTTGGCCGTTCCTTATCTGATTCTACACTACGGCTGGCGCAGTTCGTTTCTGGTGACGGGTATACTCGGTTTTCTGTTGCTGGGCTTCTGGTGGTTTACATATAGCCGACCCGAGCAGAATCCGAAGCTGTCGGCCGACGAACTGGCGTACATTCGCAGCGATGAAGAAGCGATTGTGCCACTGAAAGTATCGTGGGGCAAGCTGCTGGGCTACAAGCAAACGTGGGCTTTTGCCGTAGGAAAATTCATGGCTGACCCGATCTGGTGGTTTTACATGACCTGGCTGCCCGATTTCTTCAACTCCAACGACGCCCTCGATCAAAAGCTTGACCTGAAAAGTTTCGGTATTCCATTCCTGATTATCTACGTCGTTTCCGACGCGGGCAGCATCTTTTTCGGCTGGCTCACCACTCAATTCATGAACAGGGGCTGGACGGCTAATCGAGCCCGCAAAACGACCATGCTGATTTGTGCGCTCTGCGTAGTTCCAATTTTCTTCGCGGCCCAGACCAGTAGCCTGACCGTTGCCATCGCCCTCATTGCGCTGGCAACGGCGGCTCATCAGGGTTGGTCGGCAAACATGTATACCTTTGCGTCGGATTTATTCCCGCGCAACGTCGTCGCATCTGTGACGGGGATCGGGGGTATGTTTGGCGCTGTTGGGGGCATTTTGCTGGCGCTGTTGGCCGGTCGCATCATTACCAGCTTCGGCTACGTGCCCATGTTTATCATTGCCAGCTGCTCATATCTGATTGCGCTGGTTATCATACACCTGGTGCTACCCCGCATGGAACCTGTCCGGACGGAAGAACTAACCACCGAATTCGTATAGAGTTTGTGGTTCGTAGTTTGTGCCGGGCGGTTGGCTACCGCCGGTATTGCTTGCGCACGAACGACGAACCACAGACTACGAACTGAACTGATCCCTACCATGAAAAAAATTGTCACGTTTGGCGAAGTGATGCTTCGTTTGAGTCCACCGGGCGTAAATCGACTGGCACAAACCGACACGCTGACCATGCACTTCGGCGGCACTGAAGCCAACGTTGCCGTGTCGCTGGCCCAGTTTGGGTTGCAGGCCCACCACGTCACCCGCTTCCCGGAAAACGGGCTGGGCCGGTCGGCAGCGGGTTATCTGCAACGCCACCACGTCAGCACGGAATTTATCCGCTACGGCGACGGTCGAATGGGGCTTTACTTCCTGGAAATGGGTGCGGGTAGCCGCGCCAGTCAGATTATCTACGATCGCGTCGACTCAGCCTTTGCCCGTATTCAGGCCAACGATATCGACTGGGATACTGTACTTGACGGAGCCGACTGGTTTCACTGGACAGGTATTACGCCCGCCCTCTCGCAGGGTGCTGCCGACTGTCTGCTGGCAGGTATTCAAACGGCTAACCGGCTGAATATTCCTGTGTCGGGCGACATCGTTTACCGCAGTAATCTGTGGCAGTACGGCAAGACGCCACAGGAGATTATGCCGGCCCTTACCGAAGGCTGTTCACTGGTCTTGGGCGGAAAAGCCCTGTTCTCAGAAATATACGGCGTCGTAGGCAGCACGTTTCAGGAAGCGGGCCGAGCTATGATCGAGCGCTTTCCCAAGCTTCGTTACATTACGGATACCAAGCGCAATTCCATCAGCGCATCGCACAATCAGTTATCGGCCAAACTATTCGACGGCACAACGGTATACAAATCGCGTATCTATGACGTGCAGCCGATCATCGACCGGATCGGTACGGGCGACGCTTACATGGCCGGCCTGATCTACGGACTACTCACTTTCAACGATCCACAACGGGCCGTTGAGTTTGGCTCAGCCGCGTCGGCACTGAAACACACTATCCCCGGCGACGTCAACCTTGCCACCGTTGCCGAGGTCGAGACGCTCGAACAGGGCGACAGCTCCGGCAAGCTGAAGCGATAAGCCGCTGAATCGCTAATTTAAGGTTCAAGGTTTTACGTTTAAGGTTACTCAAGCTGACTACCTGGCGTCAACCCTTAAACGTTGAACATTAAACGTCAAACCAGACTCATGTCCCGCATACCCCGTCTTACCGTTTACCAAACCATCCGGCAGGTGCCGTTGGTACCCGTCTTCTACCATCCCGATGCCGACGTGTGCGAAGGTGTTCTTGACGCCTGCTATCGGGCGGGGGTCCGTGCATTCGAGTTTACGAACCGGGGTGATTTCGCACACGAACGGTTCGCCGAACTGAGCAAACGCTGCGCGCGCGACTATCCTGATATGGTGCTGGGAGCCGGTACACTGCTCGATGCGCCCACGGCAGCGCTGTACCTGCAACTGGGCGCGGATTTTATTGTCGGCCCCAACTTCAATGAAGAAATTGCCCGGCTCTGCAACCGGCGCAAAGTTGCCTACCTGCCCGGCTGTGCAACGCTGACCGAAATTGCTACGGCGCATGAATGGGGCGTCGAAGTCGTCAAGATTTTTCCGGGCGACGTCGTAGGCCCCAACTTCGTCAAAAGCCTGAGCGGACCGATGCCGTTTGCCAGCGCGATGGTGACGGGCGGAGTCGAGCCAACCCAGGAAAGTCTGTCGCGCTGGTTTAAGGCTGGCGTTGTAGCCGTCGGGATGGGATCGCAGCTTTTCCCGAAGGATGTCCTGACAAACCGCGCATACGATAAAATTGAGAACACCGTTCGCGACGTAGTTCGTATTATTGCTGAATTGTAATCCGGTTCACGGTTTTTGGTTTACGGTTTACGGTGTTTTCGGCAGTCTGCCGATCCGTTAGAAACATGTTATTCGAAAACCGTATGCTGAAAACCGTAAACCGCCCCAACCCCATGCTTACCGATACCATGCCCCCACTGAGCCGCCTTGTCCACCCCGCCCCCAAACTCCCCGAAAAAGTATTGCAATTTGGCACTGGTGTGCTGCTCCGCGGTCTTCCTGACTATTTCATTCAGAAAGCTAATGAGCGCGGGAGCTTCGGCGGGTCTATCGTCATCGTAAAATCGACAGATGGACAGACCGATGAGTTTGCCAGTCAGGACAATCTGTATACGGTAGCGGTGCGGGGGATTCAGCAGGGCAAAGCTATTGAAACCAACACGGTCGTATCGGCGGTGAGCCGGGTCATGGCGGCTCAGACACAGTGGACCGAAATTCTGATGCTGGCGCGTAACCCACACCTGCAAATTATTATTTCCAACACGACGGAAGTCGGACTGGATTATGTCGAGGAAAGCATTTTCCAGAAGCCACCCAAGTCCTTTCCAGCTAAACTGACGGCGTTCCTGTACGAGCGGTTTCGCAGCGTAGGCGGTTCGAAAGCCAAAGGCATGATCGTCATTCCGACGGAACTGGTAACAGACAATGGACTCAAGCTACGCGAGGCCGTTGAAAAGCTGACAACCTATAACGAACTGGGTAAGCTGTTTACCAAATGGCTCAAATTCCACGTCCGCTTCTGCAATTCGCTGGTCGACCGGATCGTGACACGCCCAACCGAAGAGGCCCGGCAGGAACTGCAGGCCGAAGTAGGCTATACCGATGATCTACTAACGTTTACGGAGCCGTATCATTTGTGGGCTATCGAAGGCGACGACCGGGTACGTGAGATGCTGCCCTTCGCCGATACGCCTGAAATTATCATCGACGAAGACATCAACTTTTATAAGGAGCGCAAGCTGCGGGTACTGAACGGTACGCATACGCTGACGATGCCGCTGGGCTATCTGCTGGGCCTGGAAACCGTAGCCGACGAAATGAAACACCCGCTCATGAGCCGGTTCATCGAATCGCTGATGCTCGACGAAATCGTGCCGACGGTGCCCCACTACGGCGAGCCGGGCATGGACGCTGCCGCGATCAAATCATTTGCCGACGATGTACTCGACCGCTTCCGCAATCCGTACCTCGACCACCTGCTGCTGAATATTTCGATGCAGGAGACGGCCAAGATGCAGGCGCGTAACGTCGCAACGCTGCAACGTTACTACGAGCAGGGTAAGGGTACACCGGCCCAGATGGCCTTTGGTTTTGCCGCTTACCTGCTATTTATGCGGGCTACCCGCGAAGAAAACGGACAGTTCATCGGCGAAATCAGCGTGCCGGGCGGGGGCATTCTCACCTACCCGATTCGCGACGACAAAGCCGGCTATTTTTACGGCGACTGGCAGACGGTAGACGATAACTCGCTGGATGCCGTTCAGGCGTTTGTCAAAAGCGTTTTGTCGGATACCGCCCTCTGGCAGGCCGATCTGAACGCGCTTCCAGGCTTCAGCGAAACCGTTGCCAGTCATCTGCACGCTATGCTGACGGACGGCGTCGAACCAACGCTGGAAAAGCACCTGGGAGCAGCCTGAATCTGGCGTACCTGCCTACCTTTGCACGTATGAGTTACCTCTTCGTCCTGCTCGCGTTTCTGACAGGCATTGCTATATCCATTCAGGCCGGCGTCAATGCCAATCTACGGCAATCGTTGGGCAATCCAGTACTGGCCGCTGCCGTTTCCTTCGGCAGCGGCTTTTTATCGTTAGCCATTGCCCTCCTGTTTATGCGGGTTCCCCTACCCGCCCTCGATGCGGTTCGGCAGATCAGCTGGTGGAAATGGACGGGGGGCGTTATCGGGGCCGTTTACGTCACAACGGTCATCGTCAGCGTACCCCGCATCGGCACCGCGAATCTCGTCAGCCTTAGCGTAGCCGGGCAATTGCTGGCGGCCGTCGTCCTGGATCACTACGGGCTATTAGGATTCGCGCAACATCCGGCCAACGGCTGGCGGTTATTGGGTTTGTTGCTTATCGTAGGCGGTGTTCTGCTGGTTGTGAAAAACTAATCCGTTCATTTCGCGTTCGGTTTTACAGGAAAACGACTCCTTTCCGACGCTGTTATGCCGATTCAGTACCGCTTTTACCCCTCGCTACTTAACACCTTTTCGCGCTATATGCAGGGCGGCAACCTATCCGTTCAGCAACTTATCGACAGTATCAACCGCGTACCGACGCCGACTACAGCTGCGCAGGAACGCGGTACGTCGTTTGAAGAAGCTGTAGTCAAAGGCACCGACGAAGAGCGATTTAGCCCCGATATCATTAAGCGCGTTCGCAAGTTACTTCCCCGCCCCATTGTCGACACGCAGGTGTACTGCCAGCTTGAAATCGAAGATGTGTTGTTCTACGGCTATGTCGATCTGATCGGCTCGTTCAAAGCTGTCGATTTGAAAACGACGGGCAGCTATCAACCAGGTCGTTTCGTGCACAATCACCAGAATCTATACCTGCACGCGCTCAAACGC
>JAKONH010000204.1 GCA_022702045.1 Spirosomataceae bacterium | reverse complement strand
ACTTTTTAGCTTACTGTACCATATATACGCGCCGACAGCGCCGATCAGCAACAATACTAGCGCAATGATCCATCCCTTTTTCATATACTCACGTGCTTCTTACCAGTCACTATACTCGCTGTGTCCGGTTTAGTTTACAAATACCCGTTGGCAAACCGCCGACACGTCGTCGATCAGGATACCTTACTGCCAGTACGGCAGGAAGATTCGGTAGTATCCGACTGTGCTGCCGGACGACCCAACAATGAATTGAGTGCATTCAGATTGGTGTTGTCATCGATACCCCCCAGCCGGCCGACCAGTTCATCTCCCAGCCAGCCCAAATTCATCATCGTATGTAGCAGGTAAAGTCGATACCCTCGTAGTCTTCTTCGCTGGTTTCACCCTCAACCGGCTCACTGGGTAGCCAACGCATCCGTACGGACTTACGATCGTCGTAAAAACTGCTCATGTTTTGTTGCAACTCAGCGACCAGCGGAACATCCTTTCCCAGCCACGGCTGGTACTCCCACAGTAGCACCAGCATGGCCAACTGAACCATGCTTTCGGGCGGTTTTTGATAGGCTCCCACATATGCGTTGAGGTAAAACCGGTTGTGAATACGCCGGCCACAATTAGGCGACTCTTCCAACGCTTTCACCGTATGTTCGGTGGCTCTGAGCCAATCATAATAGACCGCTTCGGGCTTTAGCAGCTGCCGGTAGATACATCCAGAAACTGATCGGCGGCTTCAAATTCGCTGGTCGGGATGTGCTCACTTAGGTAGATAAACGCATCGGACAGTACGACTTCCCGGTCAGCGCAGTGGCTTCTCACCGGCGGTCAGAGCGTAGCCACTGCGCCGTTACACTTTGGACAATACCAACCCGCTCCGCCGGGTAGCCGGCCAATGCGTTCACCATGAACCTAAAAGGTTTTGAAAACTTTAGATCTGATTATCAAACAGTTGCTTTAACTTAGTTTTCGGGGTAACGATCATACGTAATCGAGTCGATTACCAGCTTGGCCAGGCTAATCGAGCCTTGTTTCAACTGCGCCGTATCGCCGGGCATGTTCGCCACGACGCTGAATACGTGGTTGTTGTAAAGCACATGCAGCGCTTTTTTGCCTGGCTCCCAGATGGCTTTGTCACCGACACCCGTGACAGCCTGACCCGTCGCCGTGTTATGCGCAGGCGCTACGAGAGCGGGTTTCGGTTCAGTAATTCCTTCGATTGGCCCCGACGGGTCGAAGCCACGGGCAGAATCCTGTTCGGGCGTAGCGGCCGTATTGCTGGTTGGCGGTCCGCTGGCAGCCGTACCCTGTGGCGATGGTCCGAAGATTGTTGGCTTGGGATCGCTCCCCTGCTCGGGCGACTTATTGGCCTGCGGGTCGAATTTCTTGTTGAATGCGTATTCTGACTGGTAAACGGATTCGAACGGCTTCTCGCTTTCCATGTAAAAGCCAATGGTGTTGTGCCCCCAGTGTAGCTCGCAGCGGTTTCGCCCGCTGACTTTTTCCAGTTCTACCTCCTCGCCCAGCTTGAACAGCTTTTGCACGAAGGCCTCCGGCAAATAATTGCAGGGTTCCAGATAATGATAGTCGGTGCTGAGCAAGTATACGCCTGACACATGACGGGCTACGTTGTTGTCGCCCCAGCCGGGTGGAGCCGGTATATCAGACGTTTTGTCATTTTGTGTCGACGGCGAACAGGCAGCTACTAAGAGACCCAGCAGCAATACGTTTTGACGATTCATTCCTGAGCAATAGTCTTAAGTTAGAGGAAACTGGGTTGCATTTGGTAGGGGGAAAAACAGGAACGCTCGTTTTCAGTCCGGCGCTAAAAAGTAATTGTTAGGAAGTGGGACGCCCGGCGGCTAGAAGTCACCACAGGCCAGCATACGTAGCGCACAGCGCCATCCCAGTGTAGTCGTATTGACCTATTACCGATACAAGATGTGGTTGATATATTACCGGCTTAATTCACGCTCATACAGAACGGTCCAGTAGACCAGTCCCTCATTAATATGCCGGTACGCGTCCGGATCTTGTTTTCTATAAATGGGAAACCCAGCAGTCCCGACTATACAATCAGCTAGCTGGAGCTGGTTATGTACTACTCAACGCTTTATGACTAATCACTACGCTTTTTTCCGGCTGGTAGCCGTTTTACTACTTGGTTGCTCGCTGCTGTCAGCCGCTATGGCCCAGCGCATTCAGGGGCACATCACAGACGCTACTACGGGTGCCGACTTGCCAGGCGTTGCTATCGCGATTCAGGGCACGGCAACCGGTGCCATCACCGACGCCAACGGCCGCTATTCGCTAACCGTTGACCCCGGCACCTACACGCTTCAGATCAGCTTTGTCGGCTACACTGCACAGACACAGCCGGTACAGGTAACGGCAACGAACCCCACGGTGCTGGATGTCCGGCTGGTCGAAAGTCTGGCCAGCCTCAACGAAGTAGTTGTCATTGGTTCCCGCTCAACACAGGCCCGGTCCAGCACGCAGACAGTCGCTCCGGTCGACATTATCCAGTCGCGCGATCTGATAGCGACCGGGCGGATCGACATCACGCAGCAGTTGAATTTTGTTGCCCCTTCGTTCAATTCAGCCCGCCAGACCGTATCCGACGGCACCGACCATATCGATCCAGCCACGCTGCGAGGGCTCGGTCCCGATCAGGTACTGGTACTGCTCAACGGTAAGCGACGCCATAATCAGGCCCTGATCAACCTCAATGGTACCGTCGGCCGGGGTTCAGTTGGCACCGATTTGAACGCGATTCCGAGTACAGCCATCGAACGGGTTGAGGTACTACGCGACGGTGCGTCGTCGCAGTATGGCTCCGACGCCATTGCCGGGGTCATTAACCTACGGCTGAAAGAACAGCCCGGCACTACCGTCAATGCACAGCTTGGTCAGCAGTATGCGGGCGACGGACAGGTTGCCCAGATCGGGGTTAACCACGGCTTCAAGCTAGGAGAGAAAGGCTTTCTGAGCCTGACCGGCGAAGTACGTCACCGGGGGGCAACCAACCGGGCGGGCGACTATACCGGTCCTGTATACGTAAACTGGAACGTCGGGCAGCAAGCCAACGAGTCGGCTGCTGACTATGTCGGTCGGCGACAGCGCCTGTACCAGCAGGATCAAACGCTAATTCAGCAGAACAATTTCAGCCGGCAAAACAACCTGCAGGTCGGGCAGGCGCGGGTCGAGAATGCGGGGTTCTTTCTGAATGCGCGGGTTCCGCTCACTGGCACCAACGCCAGCTTCTACGCAACCGGTGGCCTGAACTACCGGCGTGGTCTGGCGGGCGGTTTCTACCGCTACCCGTACCAGACCACGCAGGTCATCGCGTCGTTGTACCCCAACGGTTTCTTACCCAACATTCAGTCGACGATCAATGATCAGTCGCTGCTGGTCGGTGTCAATGGCGAGCGCAACGGCTGGCGCTGGGACGTCAGCAACGTGTACGGCGGCAACTCCTTCCGCTTTGACGTGACCAACTCCAATAATGCATCGCTGTCGTATCTGGGAGCGGTTAACAACCCGACCAGTTTCTACGCAGGAACACTCAGCTTTTACCAAAACACAGCCGACGCCAGTGCCGCCAAAGACTTCGGCAATCAACTGGGGCTAACCTCGTTCAACGTAGCCGCCGGTGTTACTTACCGAAATGATCAGTACCGAATCAAACCTGGCGAAGCCGCTTCGTACCTCAACTTCAGCCCCCAGTCAGGCCAGGTAAGCGGGGCGCAGGTGTTTCCGGGCTACCAGCCAGCCAACGCCGTCAATGCGAACCGCCATGTGTATGGTGCTTATCTGGACATTGAGTCGGACGTGACTCAACGTCTGCTGTTGAATGCAGCCGGTCGGTATGAGTATTACAATGATTTTGGCGGGAACCTAGCCGGAAAACTGGCGGCTCGTTATCGTTTCAGCGAAGCGTTCTCACTGCGCGGTTCGGTGAGCAATGGCTTCCGGGCACCCAGCCTGCATCAGCGGTATTTCAGCGCCATCAGCACTGTCTTCGTTTCAACGGGTACGGGGCTGGAGCCTCGGCAAACGGGCACGTTCCGCAACGACAGCCCGATTGCGCAGGCCTTCGGCGTACCGTCGCTGGGTGCAGAACGGTCGGCCAACTTTAGCATAGGCATCACGTCCCGGCCACTATCCAACGTCAGCCTGACGGTCGACGCCTACCAGATTAACATTCAGAACCGAATTATCTACAGCAATCAGTTTTCGCGCGGTACGACCGGAGCGGGCCTGATCGTCGCGACGATTCTGAACAACGCAGGCCAGACGGATGTCAACAGTGCGCAGTTTTTCACCAATGCCGTCAGCACGCAAACCCGTGGGCTGGATGTCGTTATCGCCACCAACCCCCGACTTCCCAATGGTACGCTCGATATCACGCTGGCCGCCAATTTCAACCAGACCAAACTGGTGGGCGATATCCAACGACCAGCCAACATTCCGACCGATGCCACGTTTGGCAATTTTCTGTTCAATCGGCAGGACAGCGCCCGTCTGACATTAGCTCAGCCACGCAGCAAAATTCAGCTTACGTTCAACTATCGCCTGCGTAAGTTCGGTGCGGTGCTTCGCCTGTCGCGGTTTGGCCGGGTCGAATCCTACGATCCGAGCAATCCGGCGCTGGACGAGTACCAGACCCCCCGAATGGTTACGGATTTAAGCAGTTCGTATCGCGTGCAGAAAAACCTGACGATCACGGTTGGCGCCAATAACCTCTTCGACGTGTACCCCGATCAGTTACGCGTAGCCAACTACCCAACGCCGGAACGCTACGGCTCGGCGGCACTCGACAATTCGTCGTTTGGTCGGTTCGTCTACAGCCGGGCAGCTACGCAATTTGGTTTCAACGGCGGCTACTACTTCGTAAACCTGTCGGCCGCTTTTTAGCCGATTATTTCCCGGATAGCGCATCAGGCAGGCAGGCTGATCTTGCCCATGCTAATTGTAGGTACGCCTTCGCGGCTCCCGAACGAGGTACGGCTACCCATCACGCACTCGTTGGCCAGCACGGCGAATAGGACCGCTTCTTTAGCGTCGCCACTAATTCCCAACTCGTCGGTACGACCAAACCGGCATTGGGGCAATTGCACCTGAATGGCACGGATCAGGGCAGGGTTGTGCATACCGCCCCCGCTCATATAAACTACATACGATTCACCTGGTCGCAGTACCCGCCGAATAGCTTCCGTAATGGTGTCGGCGCTGAACTGAACGAGGGTTGCCATACGGTCGGCGGGCGAAATAGACTGGCACTGACTACGCTGAATAGCCGACGCGACATAAGCATCGCCGAATACTTCCGGCCCCGTCGTTTTTGGAAAAGGGGCACCGAAGAACGGATTATTGTTAAGAGCATCTAATAACGTCTTGTTTACCTGACCGCTCATCGCTAGTTGGCCGTCGACATCGAAGGGTTGTCCCAGAAACTGCCGGGCGCAGGCATCGAGCAACGTATTGCCCGGTCCGGTATCGGTCGTGAATACAGCACTGGCGTCTTCGTCAGCGGGGAGGTAAGTAAAATTGGCGATTCCCCCCATGTTGAGCAGAATTCGATTTTCACCCGCCTGCGAAAACATGAAGTAGTCGCCGTATACAGCCAGTGGGGCACCTTCCCCCCCCGCAGCTATATGTTTCTGCCGGAAGTCACTCACCGTGATGATACCGGTTGTAACGGCGACATGATCGCCATCGCCGATTTGAAGCGTCGCGTTTGGGAATTCCGGACGGCCATGCTGGCGTTTTGGTGCGTGGTACACGGTTTGCCCGTGACTGGCGATCAGGTCGACAGCAGCGGGTGAGATGTTCCAACTGCGTAAACTAGCCAGGATAAGCTGCCCATGGAGCCGGCCGATGTAGGGGTTCAGCAAACAAAGCGTCTCGAATTCGATTTGGTCTTTAGCAAAGATCGTTCGGATATGCGCTTTCAGCCGTTCGTCATACGGTACGGTCATGAAGGCGTCGAGCGTTACCTGTGTGGCCGGGCCGCTACCGGAAATACGGCACAAAGCGATGTCGAGGCCGTCGAGTGAAGTACCCGACATCAGGCCTACGATACGCCGGGTCGGCGCTTGTGCCAGTTCGTACAGGCGTTGCAGGTGTGGGTTCATAAGCAGGGTAATTTGCAAAAGTAAGTAATCGAGTAACAGACCGGGGCTACGTCGCTCCCGGTGAATTGGCAGTATATGGATTTCTGGGGTGACGAGCAGTTCTCGTTTTTTGAAAGCGTTCTGTTTTCGGCCCTTGGCCATTCGGTCGAGGTCATCGAAACGCAGTTTTTAGCGGGCGGAGATATTAACACGGCGGCACAGGTCTTTTCGTCGGAAGGCGTGTTTTTCATTAAATGGAATCACACCAATCAGGCAATCAACATGTTCGAAGTAGAAGCCAAAGGACTGGATCTACTCCGGCAAACCGATACAGCCGTAATCCCCGAGGTCGTTGGCTATGGCTGCTACCAGGACAAATCATACCTGGTGTTGAGTTATATCGACTCCGGCAAACTGAGCGACAACTATTGGGATTTGCTGGGACAGTCACTAGCCGAAATTCACTCGCACACACAGTCTACGTTTGGGCTGTCGTTCAACAACTACATCGGTTCACTCCCCCAAAATAATCAGCCCATCGCCAACGGCTTCGCTTTCTTTTTCGAGCAACGGCTTTTGCCACAGGCGGGCATGGCCTTTTACAACGAGTTACTGTCGAAATCTACGTACGAAGCCCTATTGCGCCTGCGCGACCGCCTGCCGGATTTGCTTCCGGCGGAACGGCCTGCACTACTGCACGGTGACCTGTGGTCGGGCAATGTTATGATTACCGAAGACGGCACGCCCGCCCTGATCGACCCGGCGGTATACTACGGTTTTCGGGAAACCGATCTGGCTCATACACGCCTATTCGGCGGTTTTGATTCCCGCTTTTATGATGCCTACAACGAAGCGTTTCCCCTTGAAGCGGGCTTCGACGAACGCGTTCCAATCTACAATCTATACCCGTTGCTGGTGCATGTCAACCTGTTCGGGTCGGGCTATGTGAGTGGCGTTGAGCGCATATTGAAACCGTTTTAGGGGAAAATGGGGTTAGCTTTGCTTATGGGGTCGCACAGCAAAGACCCGACTGGCTGACAAACGGTCGGTCGTCCCCACCCCTTCCGCTATGGATATTACTTCGTTCGACCAATTTGAGTTAAACCGGCAGCTACTCAACGCCGTTGCCGACCTGGGTTATACAGAACCGACACCAATTCAGCAAAAAACTATTCCAATTAGTCTGGGCAACCACGACGTGCTGGGCATTGCGCAGACCGGAACGGGCAAGACAGCGGCTTACCTGCTGCCGCTGCTGATGAAAATCAAATACGCGCAGGGCAAAAATCCACGGGCGCTGATTCTGGCTCCCACTCGCGAACTCGCTATCCAAATCAGCAAGTCTGTTACCGACCTGGCCAAATACACCGA
>JAKONH010000432.1 GCA_022702045.1 Spirosomataceae bacterium | reverse complement strand
ACTTTCGCCGTGGCGATGTTCATGAAAATGTTCTGGAGAATATTCAGCTCAGGATCGCCTGACTGGTATAGATCCGACGCGCGGGCAGCCATCTCCTTAGTGCCCCCCCCTGCCGGAATTAATCCGACACCGACTTCAACCAGACCCATGTAAGTTTCGGCATGCGCCACGGCACGATCTGAATGAAGCACAGCTTCACAACCGCCACCCAGCGTCAGCGTATGTGGAGCAACGATGACAGGCACCGACGAATACCGAAGCCGCATGATCATGTTCTGGAACTGAGCGATCATCAGGTTGACTTCGTCAAATTCCTGCTCAACCGCGAACATGAACAGCATGCCGAGATTGGCACCCGCCGAGAAGGCATCTGTTGAATCATTACCGACAACCAGACCACGGAAATCTTTCTCGGCCAGCGCGATACCTTTCATCAGGGCTTCAGAAACGCCCTGTCCGAAAGTGTTCATTTTGCTGCGGAACTCCACGTTCAGAATGCCGTCCCCCAGATCGTAAATCGATGCGTCGGCATTTTTCCAGACAACGTTCTGCGAGGGACCGTCCCCCCGGAGATTTTCTAGAATAATAAATGCTTCTGTGCCGGGAATTGTCTTATAGCTCTTCGACGGAATGTCGTAGTATTGCTTCTTGCCGTTCTCAACGCGGTAGAACGAGTCGATACCCGCGTCGAGCATATCGTATACCCACTGGGCTGGTTTCTTACCCTGTGCTTCGATTAGTTCGACACCTTTCCGTACACCAATGGCGTCCCAGGTTTCGAACAGGCCCAACTGCCAGCCAAAACCTGCCGTGATAGCTGCATCGATACGATACAGTTCATCAGAGATTTCCGGAATACGATGGGTCGCATATTGAAAGCCGTCGGCGAATGTCTGGCGGTAGAATTCGCCGGCCTTGTCGGTACCGGCCAACAGCACCGGGAATCGCTTACGCAGGGTATCAATAGCCTTAGTGCCTTCGAGCGTCGCGAATTTTACCTTCTGGGACGGCTTGTACTCGAACGTTTTCAGGTCGAGGGCCAGAATTTCGGTTTTGCCGGTAGCGTCCTTGGTTTTCTTGTAATAACCCTGACCGGTTTTATCGCCCAGCCATTTGTTGTCCATCAGCTTGTGCACCGATGCGGGTAGTTCAAAACTCGCCCGTGACTCGTCATGCTCCATCTTCGACAGATTGCTGGCGACATTGACGGTCGTATCGAGACCAACCACGTCAGACAGGCGGAATGTGCCTGACTTCGGCCGACCAACCACCGGCCCCGTCAGTTTATCGACCTCTTCAACGGTCAGTCCCATGTCTTCGGCGACACGAATAGTCTGAATCAGCGACTGAATACCGAGCCGATTGGCAATAAAACCGGGCGTGTCTTTGCAGAGTACGGTGGTTTTGCCAAGATACAGGCTGCCGTAGGTCATCAGAAAATCAATCACGGCCGGATCGGTGTCGGGGCCGGGAATGATTTCGAGCAGACGCAGGTAACGAGGTGGGTTGAAAAAGTGGGTGCCGCAGAAGTTACGCCGGAAGTCATCGCTGCGCCCTTCGGTCAGCAGATGCATCGGAATCCCCGACGTATTCGACGTAATCAGCGTACCCGGCTTGCGAAACTGTTCAATTCGTTCGTATACTGACCGTTTGATGTCGAGTCGTTCGACAACTACTTCGATAATCCAGTCGTAGGTAGCAATTTCTTTCAGGTTGTCAGCGAAGTTACCCAGTTTGATACGACTGGCAAATTTCGGGCTGTAGAGCGACGCTGGACTTGCTTTGAGCATTGTTTGAAAGGCGTCGTTGACAATCCGGTTTCGTACCAGTGGACTATCGGTTGTCAAGCCTTTGGCCTGCTCGGCAGCATTTGGCTCTTTCGGGGCAATATCGAGCAGTAATACGTCGACCCCGACGTTGGCGAAGTGAGCCGCAATACGTGAACCCATAATACCCGATCCTAAGACGGCAACACGCCGGATAGTTCGATTTTTCGACTGAGTTTTTGGTTTCTCCAGGGTAGCTTCCATGTGTAGATGTCGGCCTGACGACCGGTTATCAAAAATCAGGTGTTTAGTCGGGGTTTATTCCAGTGTAAGTTCTTCCGATTCTGACGCTTTAATTTTTGCGTTCTCTTCCTCGACGAGTCGATTAATGTCTTTAATGACGTCGAAGAAAACGACCAGCTTGTCGAGCGGTATGTTTTCCCGAATAAGATTATTAAACTGAATGACGCCATCACGAGCCATTTCGCGTTTCTCCCGACCGGCTTCGGTCAGAAAAATGCGGACGAACCGCTTGTCGTTACCGTCGACTTCACGTCGGATAAGGCCACGTTCCTCTAGATTTTTCAGCATTCTGACCAGGGAGCGGGGTTCCATACCCAGCAGGGGACCAATTTTCGTAGCGGGCGTACCTTCGTCAAGATCGACGTTGAGCAACACGTAGCCAATGGCCATCGTGATGTCGAACTGAGCCGCATAGGCATTGTACATCCGGGAAATAGCGTGCCATCCCCACTTAATGTGAAAGTCAACGGTTTTTTCCTTTTTCATGGCGGTGTCGTTCCTGTTCGTACGGGGGTAAAGCTACATATTTTTCGCAAAAACAGTATGCATGCATACTGTTTTGTCTTGAACTGTGATTGTCCTGAATCGTCGGGCGGCCCCGTGTGATTTTTATGATTGCAGTGATTTCGTTGATTCTAAAAGGAAAAAATCAAAGCCCATCAAGTCAATCACTGTAATCATTGTTCAGGACAACCACAGTACAAGACTTATTTCTCGGATAATAACTTGTTAATCAAATTGTTAAATTCATCGACGTACTGGTCATAGTATTTGCCAGTGCCTGGCCCGTTGAAGCCTGTGTACACGTGCCGAACCAGACCCTTCTTGTCCAGAATAAGCGTGGTGGGGAAGGCAACGACGGCGTTCAGTTCGGGCAGTGCCTTGGCCGCCTGTGCCTTGTCGTTGGTGCCAGCCAGAACGATTGGATAGTCAATATTGAACCGCTGCTTCATGCGCTCGATCTTAGGGCCGGATTCCTTCAGATCTGCCGACCGCTCAAATGATAACCCCAGAATTTCGACATCCCGCTGCCGGTTCTTCTTGTACCAAGGACTAAGAAAGTTTGTCTCGTCCATGCAGTTGGGGCACCACGAACCTAAAATCTGCACGACTGTTACCTTGCCTTTGTAGCGCGGGTCGGTCAAGGATACAATGTTGCCGTTGGGTTCGGGGAAGGAAGCTGTCAATGTTTTGGCTCCTGGTTTCAGGTATGTCAGTGAAGTCGGATCGGGCAGCTTCGCGGTTGGGTCTGCTTTAGCTACCCACGACTCGTAGCCCGAAATGTCTGCCCAGAAACCACCGGTTAATGTCTTCACCGCCGGGTTATGCTTTGCTTTGAACAGGAACAGGTGGGAGCCGTCGAAGCAGGATAGAAACAGGCTGTCGCCAACGACATTGCCGTCGAGGTAGCGGTAATCACCGGTAGGGGTGAGGAAGGTGCCCGATACACGATTGCCCGCTTGTTTGAATACGCCCACGGCATTGACTGTATCGACCTGATTTCGCTTATTGCCAAACTCCGTTGCCCAGGTGCCGGTTACCGTTGTGCTTGCCGATTTACTGTCGGGGACGAAGCGGTAGGTGGAGCCAAGTTCGGCTCGAAACGGCAGCGTCAGTGTTTGTTGGGCCGTGCGGTGCCGACGCCAGGTTCCGGTTAGCGTTTTGCCATCTACTTTCGCAACCAGCTCTGAATCGAACAATGCCATCGGAATGCGGATGGAATCGCCGGTTACGGTTGCCATATCCATGGCAAGCCGTTCGCTGCCGTTAACCGCAAAAGCTGTGTACGTACCCGTCTGCTTACCCGGTTCGAGTGCCAGGCCGAAGGGGAGTGGCCCACCTTTCGTTGTCAGCACAGCCCGGTAAGTGCCTGTTTGTACGGTTGTCGGTTTGGACTGGCCGGCGCAGGAAAAGGTTAGACCGGAGCAACCGATCAGCGATAAGAGCAGCAGTGGACGTATCATGAATTAATAAGGGTTGTATTCGGGTGAAGTAACAAACTAAAGCGAAAAAACGAGCAGTCGAGACAGTTAGTTTCTGTCGTTGCTAACAGTCCAGTTTGTCCGCAAGAGCAAGATCGGACAGGAAAGTTGAAAACGTGCACTAGCCTGTTCACTAATCGTGCACTAGCTGGTGCACTAATACTGTCGTTGGTCGTAAGTTTGCTAAGTAGTATCTACTCCATCATACACGTATCAACTACGCCAGTAACTTGTTCTTCCTTTTTTCCAATGCTACGTTTTTACGCATTTAGTAGCCTGCTTATGCTGTGGGCGCTGACAGCGCAGGCACAGTACCGACTGCGGTCGGCGACATTGACCAATATCCAGCAACAGACATTGACTGGTTCACTTCGATTCTACGACTCAGAACGTAGCCCGGCTGCTATTGAATTTGTGCCGCAGGGGGCAGCGGTAGCAAAGACGATACCGGTATCCCAGGTAAAACTGCTGCGTATCGACAACGGGCCGACGTATCGTGGGTTAACGCTGGTAGTGCCGTATTACAAAATCGAGCCGATACTGCCCAGCGATGCTATCATTGACCATACCGATACGACTAATGTATTGGCCGAGCAGTTGCTTGACAGCCCGCTGGCACAACTGTACCGGTTCGCCGATAGCCGACTCAAAACACGGTATGTGTTGGTCAAGAATGATTCAGTCATCTTGCTGCACAATATTGAGCTTCAATTAAATCGACGGGACGGCTTGTATTCGTACAATGAACCCGTATTTCGCCGGGAACTGAAAGCCGCCCTTACTGAATGCCCCACGCTCAACACAGATCGAGTCCAGTATACGGAAAAGAGTTTGATTGCGCTGCTGAGCGAATACCTGCGCTTCTGTCGTGTAACACCTACTCAGCAGGTTGTTAAAAAGGCGTTTGATAGCCCGATCGTCGACATTGGTATGTCTGGCTATTTCCTAGGGCGGGTTGATAATTTTAGCGTTAGTTCGTACATGGCAACGATACAGCTTCTGCTGCCGAAGCGCTTTCATAATGTGTTCGTCATGCTCGACGTTGGTCGTGTGCGGTACGAATGGGAGCCTTACAGTTATAGCAATCCGATGCTAGGTTTGTTTGCCGGACGTTATTTTGGCCGGGGGGCGTTCCAGGCAAAAGTTTATTCGGGCATTACGAATGCAACCGGCTTCCTGGATACCGGTGTCGGACTAAGTTACCGTAAGCTGATTAGTGTTGAGGGACGTTATCCGGTTGTTTCGCTGGCAATCAATGGCTTTCGCACACCCATGTCGCCCTTTCTGACTGCGCGTGTGTTCGTACCATTATCGAAAGGCCATCGGGTACAGCTCCAGCGATAACCGCAACGTTTCGATCGGCTTTCGTTAAATTTGCGGTATGTGGCTTTTTTTGTGCCGCCTTTCTGAATGACCGATTATCATCAGCCCGTTTTACTACAAGCCTGCATCGACGGGCTCAATCTGCAACCCGGCGGTACGTACGTCGATATTACCTTCGGTGGGGGCGGACACAGCCGCGAAATTCTGAATCAGCTCGAGGGCGGCCGTTTATTCGGGTTCGATCAGGACGCCGACGCCCGGGCGAATGCGCAGGCTATCGGCGATAGTCGGCTGACGTTTGTTGCTTCGAATTTTCGGAATATCAAACGCTATCTGCGGCTGCACGGCGTAAAGCAGGTCGATGGTATTCTGGCTGATCTGGGCATCTCGTCGCATCAGATTGACACGCCCGAACGTGGCTTCTCGACACGTTTCGACGCTGACCTCGACATGAGGATGAATCAGCAGGCAGAACGCACGGCCCGGCAGGTTATCAACGAATACACCGAAGCAGAACTGCACCGAATTCTGGGTATGTATGGCGAAATTACCAATGCCCGTACAGCCGCCAGTGCCATCGTATCGGCCCGCTCGAACCGACCGATCAAAACGATCAACGAACTGAAGGCGGCTTTACAGCGCTACGCCCCGCGGGGTAAGGAAAACAAGTTTTTCGCGCAGGTATTCCAGGCACTTCGCATTGAAGTAAACGAAGAAATGCAGGCGTTGGAGGAATTCCTGGTGCAGGTACCGGAACTGCTCAAACCGGGCGGCCGACTGGTAGTTATGTCGTATCATTCGCTGGAAGATCGGCCGGTCAAAAATTTCATTGCCAAAGGGAAGTTTCAGGGCGAAGTCGAGAAAGACCTGTATGGTAATGAACTGAAACCATTACGCAGCATCACCCGCAAACCCATCGAAGCAACGCCCGATGAAGTGGCCCGTAACCCCCGAGCGCGCAGTGCCAAGCTGCGTATTGCGGAGAAGTTGTAAACGCCAGTTGCCGCGCTAGTCATCCGTAAATTTTCTATCTACCCTTTACCGTAACCTGAGATGTTAGCCAAGACGTATGGCGCGGCCGTATATGGGGTCAATGCCAGTATCATTACCGTAGAAGTTGTTGTTGCGCAGGGCCTGCACTTTCATTTGGTGGGTCTTGCCGATAGCGCCGTAAAAGAAAGCGAACAGCGGGTGGAAGCGTCGCTCAAGTTTTTCGGCTACCGCATGCCCCGGCAGAAAGTCGTCGTTAACCTGGCTCCGGCGGATATGCGCAAGGAAGGGTCGGCCTATGACCTGCCCATCGCGCTTTGTGTGTTGCAGGCGTCCGAGCAGACGAGCATGCAGCGTAATCTGGAGGAGTACGTAATTATGGGTGAACTGGCACTTGACGGTACGTTGCGGCCTATTAAAGGTGTACTGCCCATTGCCATTGAAGCTCGTAAACAGGGTTATAAAGGATTTGTGCTGCCGGTTGAGAACGCACCCGAGGCCGCTATCGTCAATAACCTCGACGTGATTCCGGTGGCGAACATGCAGGAAGCGGTCGATTTCTTCGAAGGCAAAAAAGATATCGAACCGCTGGTCAGCGATACGCGCGATCTGTTCAATAGTCAGGTAAATGTGTACGAGGTCGATTTCTCGCACGTGCAGGGGCAGGAAAATATCAAGCGGGCGATGGAAATTGCCGCAGCGGGCGGTCACAATGTTATTATGATTGGCCCACCCGGCGCTGGCAAAACTATGCTGGCCAAACGACTGCCGACTATTCTGCCGCCCTTGACGCTACAGGAAGCGCTCGAAACAACCAAGATTCATTCCGTTGCCGGGAAGCTGGGTAGTCGAGCGACGCTAATTGCAAGCCGGCCATATCGTGCACCGCACCATACCATTTCCGATGCGGCACTGGTAGGCGGGGGAAGTTTCCCGCAGCCGGGCGAGATATCACTGGCGCACAACGGCGTACTGTTTCTGGACGAACTGCCCGAGTTCAAACGGTCGGCGCTGGAGGTGATGCGGCAGCCGCTCGAAGACCGAAAGGTGAGTATTTCACGGGCTAAGTGGGCGGTCGAATTTCCGGCCAGCTTTATGCTGATTGCCAGTATGAATCCGTGTCCGTGCGGCTATTACAACCATCCCGAAAAAGAATGCGTTTGCGGGCCCGGCGTGGTGCAGAAGTACCTCGCCAAAATCAGTGGTCCGTTGCTCGACCGGATCGATTTACATGTGGAGGTGACACCGGTTTCGTTCGATCAGATGACGGCCAACCGCCCGGCCGAGTCGAGCGAAACGATTCGGGAGCGAGTCATCAAGGCGCGAGAGATGCAAACCATCCGTTTTGCCGATCAACCGGGTATTTATTCGAATGCCATGATGCCTTCGCAACTGGTAAAGGAAATCTGCGAGATCAGCGACGCCGGAAAGGCGCTGCTCCGTACGGCCATGAACCGACTGGGCCTGTCGGCCCGCGCGTATGACCGCATCCTGAAAGTGTCCCGCACCATCGCCGATCTGGCCGGCAGCGACGACATCCGTATCGAACACCTCGCCGAAGCCATTCAATACCGCAGTCTCGATCGGGAGAATTGGGCGGGCTAAAACAGTTCATGGTTTGTAGTTCGTAGTTATCACACGGGAACTACGAACTACAAACCATGAACGACAAACTGAAACTACTGCTTCGTCAGGCGCTGTACGCCGAGCGTGCGGTTTTGATCGTCGGTAATGATGACAATTACAGTTCCGGCCGATAAGGCAGATATATCAACCTCCGACGTGTAAATAGTACCGCTGCGCTGTAGTGTTGCTACCCGAAGTGTCCGCCCTTGCAGATCGACCAGACGGGCGGTTGGTAACGTCTTGAGTGCCGCATCGGTGGTAAGTTTTACCGTTACCTGCCGGCTTGCCGGGTTCGGATACACAAGCAACTCGCCTATTGACGACAACGGTTCGTCGGCCAGAATGGTCAGATAAACGTCCTCGGATGTCATCTCCCCGCAACCGTTGACACTTCCTCTTACCGCGTAACGGCCTGTTTGCGTAACAACATAAGTGGCGCTGTTGGCTCCCGAAATCGCTACGCCGTTCATTAGCCACTGAATGTTTGAAACGACGTTCGCCGTCAGGACAAAGCCATTCGCTGTAACAACTGGTGTGACCGCACTTCGGATCGATACCGTTACGGCCGACGAGCTAACCGGCAGACAGTTGTTGCTTACCTGAACGGCGTAGCCCCCTGCTGTGCCGGCGGCTAGCGTGCTGGCGGTCGCGCCGGAGATAACGGCCCCGTTCCGGTACCACTGATACGTGTAACCTGTACCAGTGTTTGCGCGTAGCACCACAGCTCCGCCCTGACAAATCGTAGTCGAACCATCGGCTGTGACGCTGGCCGTAGCTGCTGTGCCCACTGTTGGGTTGACGGCCGTACGTTGCGCAGAGGGGCAGGAAAGCGCCCGCACTCGCATACCGTAGAAGTAGTACCAGGCAGTTTTGAGCGTGTCGATCTTGGAACCATTCACGAATTGTGAACCATTGATTGACACGATAGGCGTACCCGATTGAGTTTTGATCTGGTACGGGAAGCTGAAACTCCCCGCATTACTACGAAAAATCGACGCGCCATCTGCGTAACCAATCGCAATCTTGTAATCCCCGGCCGCCGGGATAGACAGGTTCAGCGAGTAGACAGCGCCCTGGTCGTTAGGATCGTCGACCAACTGACTATTCGTCGTGGCGGTCAGGCTTTGATTACGGGTTGGCGTAACGTCGATGGTAACGCTCGATACAGTCGTGTTGTCAAGCTTCTGAACGGTGAACGTCAGCTTACCGGCGGAGCCAATGTACAGCCGGGCGCTTTCGATTTGCATCGGAACCGTCGTGCTGATGAGCGGTGCCGGTCCAAAACTACCGCTGTACGTACCGCCACCAAATACGCTCTTTGTTGCTGGACCAATAGTGCTGCTAAAATCGTTTAGTCCGGCATAAAC
>JAKONH010000424.1 GCA_022702045.1 Spirosomataceae bacterium | reverse complement strand
CTGTCGGGGTCGACCGTCGATGGCGTGCTGGGGCTACGCGCCGTAAAAGCCGTTGGTGGCATTACGATTGTGCAGGACGACACGGCACGTTACCAGAGTATACCCCGTTCAGCCGTATTGGAAGGGGTTGTTGATAAAATACTGCCACCGGCTGAGATTGCGGCCGAACTGGAACGGCTAAGTCAGCGGATGACTCTGTTTCGCCAAACGGTCATGCGGGAAGAAGGCGATGCCGAGCCGACCGATCGGTCGCTGAGCGCAGTACCGGACGAATCGGAAGAGGATATGCGTAGCATACTTCAACTGTTGCGCCGGTCGATGGGTGTCGATTTCAGTCATTATAAAATCAACACGATTCGTCGGCGGATTATTCGGCGGACGCTGCTGTTCAAGTTCGACGCGCTACGTGACTACGTCAGTTACCTGCGGCAGCATCCCGAAGAACTGGTTCAACTGTACGATGATCTACTCATCAACGTAACCAGTTTCTTTCGCGACACCGATACGATGGACTATGTGCAGAAAGTGCTGCTGCCACAGATTGTCCGGGAAAAACCGGTAGCCGAGCCCATCCGTATCTGGGTGCCGGCCTGCTCGACAGGGCAGGAAGCGTATTCGCTGGCTATGCTGCTGCTGGAGGTGCTTGGCGACGGTGAGGCTGGTCGGGTGATTCAATTGTTTGCGACGGACCTGAGCGAATCGGCAGTGGCCAAAGCTCGGTTGGGGAGCTATAGCCGGGGTGAGGTGACAGGGGTGTCGACCCGGCGGCTGCAGCGGTTTTTTACCAAAGTTGATGACCACTACCGGATTAATAAAGCCGTGCGGGACCTGTGTGTGTTTGCGCCCCACAACTTATTGAAAGATCCACCATTCTCCCGACTCGATCTCATCAGCTGCCGTAACCTGTTGATTTATCTGGACGGAACGCTTCAGCGTAAAGCAATCACGACGTTTCACTATGCCCTGAACCCGAACGGCTATCTGCTGCTGGGTAAGTCCGAAACGGTGGGTACGTCGATTCCGCTGTTTTTACAACTGGAGAAAAATTACAAAGTGTTTGCCCGCAAGAATGACATCGATAGCCGGGCTTCGTTTTCGATGGCCCCCCGACCCGTCGATACGGATCATATCATGGTGCGTCCAGCGCAGCCGAAGCGAACTGTTATGAATGAGCACAATGCCGACCGGGTTGCGTCGGGCCCTACCAGTTCAGAATTGGACAAAATGGTTGATTCACTGCTCCTAAGCCAGTATGTGCCGGCCAGTGTGGTTGTGAATCAGGATCTGGAAATTCTCCAGTTTCGCGGCTCGACGGGCTTGTTTCTCGAACCATCACCGGGTAAAGCCAGCCTGAACCTGATAAAGATGGCGCGTCCATCGCTCGTCTTCGAGTTACGTAACGTCATTCATAAGGCCCAGAAAACAGGGGAAGCCGTTCGGAAAATGGGGCTGGAAATCAAATTCAGGAGCAAAACGCATTACGTAGCTATTGAGGCTGTTCCGCTGGATACGTCGACGGAAGAACGGTTGTTTCTGATCGTCTTTGAGGAAGTCGACCCACCGGTCATGACCAGTACAAAAACAGCCGATGCCCGTAACCAGCGAATTCGGGAGCTGGAGATCGAACTGACCAGTCTGCGCGAAGACATGCGGTCAATTATTGAAGAGCAGGAAACCAGTAACGAAGAACTGCAATCGGCCAACGAGGAAATCACCAGCAGCAACGAAGAGCTGCAAAGTATCAACGAAGAGCTTGAAACCAGCAAGGAAGAGATCGAGTCGACTAATGAGGAACTGCTGACGATCAATCAGGAGCTACAGGTGCGGAACGATCAGCTGTCGGAGTCGTACCAGTTTGCGGAAGATATCTTCGGTACCATTCGCGAAGCCACGCTGATTCTGGATACCGATCTGCGCGTAAAAAGCGCGAACCCGGCCTTTTATCGGCTGTTTAACCTGACCACAGAAGCAACAGAACGGCGGCTGATATATGAGCTGGATAATCGCCAGTGGGATATACCCGAACTGCGGGCTATGCTGACGGACATTGTGACCTCCGATGCGCAGTTTCAGGGTTTTGAACTGAGCTACAGCACGGCCCAGCTCGGTGAGAAGCTGCTGTCGCTCAACGCCCGTCGGGTAGTGCGGCAGAAAGATGCGATTCTGCTGGCTATTGATGATATTACCGAATGGCAGCGCGTACAGCGGTTACTGGCCGGGCGAGAAGCCTGGTTTCGACAGATTGCCGATAACGCGCCAACCCTGATCTGGGTGACCGATGCGGATGGTAACTATACCTTCCTCAACCGGGTATGGGCGCAGTTTACAGGTCGTTCGCTGGAAGACGTTACTACCGGGGGGTGGGATGCCAGCCTGTTTGCCGACGATCTGGCAGCTTATCAGGTCTTGTATCATGACAGCTTAGCGTTACGCAAACCGTTCGAGGCTGAATACCGGTTACGTCGGCACGACGGACACTACCGCTGGATGCTGGAACACGCTCAGCCGATGTTCGACGATAACGGACAGTTTAGTGGCTACATCGGTAGTTCGGTCGACGTTCATCTGCAGAAAGAGATGAATCAGGAACTGGACCGGCGGGTGCAGGAACGTACGGTTGAACTAAGCGCACTCAACGAGAACCTGGAGCGGGTAAACTGGCATCTCCGGCAGATTCAGGCGATTGCGCAGATCGGTACCTACGAGTTCGACATCACAACCGGCGACATTCTCCCGTCGGACGAAATGGTATCATTCTTCGGCTATGCCCGCGAAAATTTCCCGCCGACGGTAGCTTTCCTGGACGCGATGACCCATCCCGACGACATTGGGCATATCCAGGCAACGATACGACAAGCCATGATCGACGGTAAACCGTTCAGTTACGTGCGTCGGATTACCCGGCCCGATGGAGAAATGCGCTATCTGCTGAACCGGGCCGAACGGTTGCCTAGTACGCGCAACCGGGTACTGGCGTCGGTACTCGACATAACGGCGATCAAGCAGGTAGAAGAGCAATTGCGGGAGCGCACGAATGAGCTGACCCGCGCCAACGAGCTGATGAAACTCACGCTCAACGCCAGTCAGGCCGGCATCGGGCGCTGGGATTGGCGAAATCATGCCACGATCTGGGATGAGCGGGGTAAGCAGATCATTGGGTTCAGCAGCGATGAAGAAATGCTACGTGCCGACAGCTGGCTTGCCCGTATTCACCCCGACGATCGATACCGGGTAATGAGCCATGCTCAGGCATCGGTACGGAACGGCGAACTCTTCATACTCGAATACCGCGTCGTGCACGACGATGATAGCGTTCATTACGTGCTGGGTACGGGCCGGATGGAGCAGAGCGCCGATGGTAAACCAGTAAATTCGGTGGGGTTAGTAATCGACATTACCAATCTGAAACAGACCGAGCAGATGCTCAAGCAAACGGCGCTGAACCTGCAGGCGGTACTGAATAGCTCCGATATGGCCATTGCTTTTGTCAAACCTGTACGCAGTGAACAGGCGATCGTCAATTTTCAGCTGGCAACGGCCAATCAGGAGTTTGCCCGTCTCGTTGGCGGTGACATCGACTCACTGGTCGGGCAGCACATTACGGCGTTGGCCGGTACGCTCTGGCAGGATAATACGGTAGAAATACTTCGGCAGATTATGGAATCGGGGCGGTCGTTTCAGGAAGAACGGATGGACTCGATTACCCGTCAGTGGGTTCTGATCACGCTCAAACGGTACGACGATGGTGTTGTTCTGACCGGGCAGGACGTTACGGCGCTGAAAGAAGCGGAGCAGAAGCAGCTCGACTTGCTAAATCAGCTGGAGTCGTCGAACCAGAACATGCAGGTACTGGCTCAGCTCCGGCAGCAGTTGCGGGAACGGGGCGAATTGCTCCGAAGCACGTCACATGACCTGCGTGGTAATTTTGGTATTATTCAGGGAGCGGCTAGCTTACTGGGTATGGCCAATACCGACGAGGAGCGCAGTCAGATGCTGTCGATGCTACAACGAAACATGCAGCAGGCTACCCGAATGCTGACCGAACTCCTCGACCTGGCCCGGCTGGAGGCAGGGCAGGAAGAGCGGCAGATCACCGCATTCGACATCGCCCGGCTGCTCAGCGAACTGGCGGATAGTGTGCTGCCCATAGCCGAGGAGAAAAGTATCACCCTGCAAAAAAGTGGCCCCGACCGGCTCCTCATCTGGGGCGATAGCATGAAGCTGAACCGGATTGCACAAAATCTGCTGCTAAATGCCATAAAGTACACGCAACGCGGTAGCGTATTGATCGAATGGCAACCGGGTTCCGACGATGATCATTGGACCTTAATCGTAGCCGATACCGGCCCCGGCCTGTCGCCATCGGCAGACCGGGGGGAAGGCATTGGTTTGACCATTACCCGACAGCTCTGTCAGTTGCTCGACGGCCAACTGCATGTCGACAGCAAGTCCGACGTGGGTACTCGCTTTACGCTGACTTTTCCTACGTTCTATCCTGTCGGCCAGCTGGCCGACAACTAACCACCCCGATGTGTATACGCGACGATAGCGGACCGGGATTGGCTCATCAGCCGTTACGGGGTAATGCGTAGTACAATTTACGTCGTCGACGATGCTGCTGATTATCGCACGTTACCTGGACAAGTAGTTGGCTGCTACTTACCACAATACGATGTTCAGTTTTTCGCCAGTGGCGATGCGCTCTGCGATGCCGTAGTGACAGGATGCCTGCCCCGCCCGCCCGACCTGTTGCTCCGGGACCTGCGCATGCCTGGCCGCAATGGGGGTGGGGGGGCGGGCTATGCTACAATTCATTCGGCAACCAGCGCAATGACCTTTTGGGCCGGTGGTAGTACTAAGTGCGATGGGCCAGCAGGCCGACGTAGATGTCTGTTATGAAGTAGGTGCCGGCTTTTTGCTGCAAAAACCAACCAGCTTTACCCTGCTCGTCAACCTACTTGAATCCCTTTGTTACTATTGGCTACAGGTGAACAGACGGCCGCCGGTCAGGCCAGTTTAGGGAGCGTAACGGCGTCCCACCAGTAGTGCCGGAAGGCCGACATACACTCCGCCCATTTGTCGAGACTGCCTGGCTTGACCATATACGAGTTGCTGCGCAGCATATACGATTCAAGCACGTCTTCCCGGTCGGCCGATGCGCTGAGCGTGATGACGGGGATCTCCCGGTAGAGGTAGTGCGTCTTGACCACTTGCAGCAGTTGCCAGCCCGCTTCGCGCGTGGGCAGGTACAAATCCAGAAATATCAGGCGTGGTAGTTTGGCCAGATCGTTATCGCAACTTTCCAGGTAGAGCATGGCCTTTGTTGCTGTGGACGCCCAGATCGGTTCTACTTCAGGAAAGCGTTCGTCCAGCGCCCACTTAATAACGGACCATTGATCGGCATTATCTTCAACAACTAGTATTGTTGCCCGACGACGCTTTCGTGCCGATGGCTGAGTAGTAAGTTCTTTCATTGTGAATACTGAGTATATATAGAGAGTAGATAAGCCTACATCCGTAGGTAAAAGTAATATTAGCTATAATTTCTATAGAAGAAGTCGAAGAAACAGCAGGGCGGTAGTAATAATTAGAATTTTACGCTAACTAGCTGACGAGCAAAGCGATAATCGGGTGATGTTCTGATTGTTCAGGTAGCATAGCTGGTGGTGGGGAACAAAAAAAGCGCCCTCGTTGTGGGCGCTTTTCATAGGATGGTATGTGTTATAAAACGTCGACTGGCTCAGCGACTGTGACGCTTGGTTTTCGGGGAACGTAGTGGCGAAAAAAGCTGCTTATTTTCATTTGTATCACGCCGAAAACGGCTTCTTTAAAAATACGCGATGACATTTTGGATACGCCTTTCGTACGATCCGTGAAAATGATCGGTACTTCGATCAGCCGGAACCCGTACTTCCAGCAGGTAAACTTCATCTCAATCTGAAACGCGTAGCCAACGAATTTTATGGGATTATGCAGGATGATTTCCAGCACCTCGCGCCGGTAGCAAATGAAGCCCGCCGTGGGGTCCATGATGCTCATGCCAGTGATAAATCGCACATATACGCCGGCAAAATACGACATCAGTACCCGCCCCATCGGCCAGTTGACAACGTTAACGCCCCGAATGTACCGCGACCCTATGGCTACATCGGCGCCCTCTTCCGCGCAGGCCCGGTATAGGTTGATCAGATCGTTGGGGTTGTGCGAGAAGTCGGCATCCATCTCAAACAGGTAGTTGTACCCCCGTGAGAGTGCCCATTTAAACCCGTCGATGTAGGCCGTTCCCAGGCCCAGTTTGCCCCGCCGTTCGAGCATGTACAGCCGCCCCGCAAATTCATCCTGCAAGTCGCGAACCCGCTGCGCCGTCCCATCGGGTGAACCGTCGTCGACGATGAGCAGATCAAACGCTACCGGCAGGCTGAAGACCTTACGGATAATGGCTTCGATGTTCTCGATTTCGTTATAAGTGGGAATAACAACCAGGCGATCTTTCACGGTGTTGGGAGTAATTAGGTAACAAGAGGTTTTGTAAGTTAAACAATGACCGTCCTGTTTTCCGTACAAGTTAATCGTTAAAATTTCTTAATCAGCGCATTAGCGGCCAGTTTGTCGGCAAGGCTACGGGCTTTGCCGATGCAGTCAGCTAGCGAAACACCACCGTACCAGTTCGCGCAGACAGCCAGATTTGGCAGCGTCAGTGTGTCGATTTGCTGCCGAAGCGTGGCCAGGCGAACGTCGTACTGGGGGATGGCGCGCTCCCACCGAAATACCGACTGCCAGACGGGGGTCCGCGCCCGAATCCCAAAGCCCTCGACCAGCTCCTGATGCACTCGCTGCCGGATAACCGCATCGTCCAGCCGTGCGTTGTCAACTGATTGCTGCCCGCCTACGAAGGTCGTCAGCAGTACTTCATCGTCGGGGCAGCGACCAGTAAATACCGAACTGCTCCAGATATGTCCCGCGGCAAACCGACCTTCCACTTTCGGATTCAAACCGCCAAAACCGTCGAGCGGATGACTGACGTCGGCCCGTTTGTAGGCCGTGTGTACGGCTGTCATGGGCGGGTAGTTGATCTGCCGCAGTGCGTCGGACAGGGCGGGGGCATGCGTGTTCAGTAAACGGGCTGCGGCCCCGGCGTTCGTTGCAATGATCAGTTGATCGACCTGCACCGTGCCCGACGAGGCCGTAACCAGCCAGCCATCGGTGAGTTGCTCGATTTGGCTAACCGGGTCCGTCAGCGACAGACCCGTCAATGATTTCGCCAGCGCATCGGTCAGCGTTTGCATGCCGTTGTGAAAGCTGAACGACTTTTTCCGCTCGGTCTTTCCCTGATTTTTGATTAACCCCCGCAACACCGAACCGTACTCTCGCTCATACGCCAGCAGCGACGGAAACGTTTCGGCGACGAGCAGTTGCTCCGGGTCGCCCGCATAGATGCCCGCTACGAAGGGGCCAAGTGCGTAGTCGACCACTTCCGGGCTGAACCGACGCCGAAAAAACTGACCGAGCGTTTCGCTGGGAGGTGAGGTAGTTTTGTTCCATAGCTCGCGCAAGGCCGCCAGCTTAGTCCGCAGACTGAAAAACGAACCCAGCAGTAGGGCCGGGGGTGTGCCGGGTAACTCGCGATACTGCCCATTGCGGTAGATGTAGCGGTGCTTGCTGACGTCGTTGCTGAAGACGATCTCAGGTGTCAGGCCCAGACCGTCCAGCCAGTTCAGCAGCGCCGTGTCGCCCAGCAGTGAATTCGGGCCCAGTTCGCGCAGGTAGGCCTGGCCGCTGGGTCCCTGTTCCCAAGCCGAACCGATGTAGCCACCGGCTCGGTCGGTTGCTTCCCAAAGGTGATAGGCGATACCCTGCTGTTGCAGTGCATGCGCCAGCGTTAGCCCCGAAATACCTGCGCCGATGATGCCAATGCTCATGATTTCCGCAGTGTATCGACCTGGCCAGTCTTTTTCTTCAACTGATCAACCACGTTCTGGTAAATGCGCTCCAGGTATTTCGGATGCGACGAATAGAAGATAAAGCTGCGCGAATAAACCGCCGTGTCGACCTTCATCTTCCGAAACAGTTTGGTTTCGATGTGCTTATAGGCTACCCGCGACGAGTCGGTAGACCCTAAGCTCAGGCGGCTCGTCTGCGATTCAGCCAGATGGACCTCCGTCAGAATATCGGCCATCCGGTCTTCCGGAATCAGGTCGTCGGGCTTCTGGTCTTCCGGTGCCTGACAGCCCAGCAGCAACAGCAGGCTGAGCAGGTACCAGCCGGTTTGTGTGTTCAAGAGTCTGTACATGGATTTTACCCTTACTTTTGTAAGCTAATCCTATCGGGCAAAGTTCGGACGTGCCCGTTAAAAAAGCCTAACACCGAATGCAGATCGATGAGTTTCTGGCCCGAATCCGCTACTTCGATATTCAGATTCGGAAGGCGGTAAATTCGCAGATGCGCGGTACGTTTCGCTCTGTCTTTAAAGGCACGGGACTTGAGTTCAGCGACCTGCGTACCTACCAGTATGGCGACGATGTGCGGGCCATCGACTGGAACGTTTCGTCCAAAGGGCACGGCACGTTCGTGAAGGTGTTCCGGGAGGAAAAAGACCAGACCGTTTTCTTCGTTGTCGACGTGAGTGCATCGCAGCAGGTAGGCCCCCGGCAACGGCTCAAACTCGACACGACGCGCGACGTAACGGGCGTACTGGCCATGTCGGCGATCCGTGAAGCCAGCCATGTCGGGATGTACTGCTTTTCCGATCAGAAAGAGTGCTATGTCAAGCCGGCCAGTACAATGAAAACCGGCTACCAGTTGCTTACGAGCCTGTTTACACTGGAGCCCCAATCGACGCGCACCAACATTTCCGATGCGCTGCTGTTTACGCTCAATATCCTGAAACGGCGTAGCGTTGTCATCCTGCTGTCTGACTTTATCGATACCGGCTACGAGCATAACCTGAAAGCACTGGCCCGCAAACACGATCTGGTTGTGGTTCACCTCTACGACCGGCGGGAAGTAAACCTGCCCCGGCTGGGGATCATTCCGGTTCATGATGCGGAAACAGGCCGGATCAGTTGGGTCAATACATCGTCGATGGCGTTTCGGAATCAGTTGCGGGAGTCGTTTCAGACCAATCAGCGGCAGCTCGAACGGCTGTGTCGGCAATACAACGCCAATTACCTGGCGCTCGAATCGCAGGAAGACTTCGTTCCCCGGCTGATCGACTTATTTCGGGTGCGTAAATACCAATAGATGAACCGACTCGTACTGCTGTTGCTTGCCATTGGCCTGACGGGTGGGACGTTGTGGGCGCAACCCCAGCCGGCGGGGTTGCCCGTCGGTCGTTTTCTGACCGACAGCATCGAGATTGGCCGGCCATTTCAGTACACATTTTCGTACCACCATGCGTCTGGCGTCGATGTGCTGTTTCCCGATACGGCTACGCAGTTTCGCCCGTTTCGCGTGACGCAGGTAACTGTTACCCCCACATTGACGACGGGTTCGTTCAGCCGCGATAGTGCCGTTTATACGCTGGTTTCGTTCAGCGTCGACCCGCTACAGGCCATACAGCCGCCCGTCCGGCTTATCAACGCAACCGACTGCACTACGATCGAGTCGCGACCCGACACGGTGTTTCTCAGGTCGCGACTGACAACCCGCCCCGGCCAACCAATGGCAGCGACGCTGGCGTCTGATACCCGGCTGGCTCCATTGCGGCAACAGTTCAACTATCCCCGGCTGCTTCAGGTCGTGGGCCTGCTTTGCTTCGGGCTGTTGCTGTTGTTGCTACTGTTTGGCAAATGGCTGCGGCAACAGGGGCGGTTGTATCAGCTGAGCCGGCGGCATAATCGCTTTCTGGCCGAACACGACCGGCTGACGACCAACCTATCCAGCGAAACGATTGCCGACACGGCCAACCAGGTAACGGTAAGCTGGAAAGCGTACATGGAGCAGTTATCGGGGCAGGCATATGCCGCACTGACGACGTCGGAAATTGCCGACCTTACCGGCGACGACCGGGTAGCCGACGCGCTGCGCACCACCGACCGGATGATTTATGGCGGGGCTTTCTCGGAGCAGTCGGCGGGGTCACTGCGCGTACTGCGCGATGTGGCCGAACAAACCTACGTTCGATGTCGGCAACAGATTCTGCAACCGGCGCCGAAACCGGCCGAACCACAAACCGACGAACTGCACTGATATGGACGCCTGGTATTCGCTTCACTGGTTCAGCCCCACTGTCTGGCAGTCGTTTCGCTTTGCGCATCCGCTGGCGCTCTACCTGATTCCGGCTACGCTGCTGCTGTTTTTACTGCGGCAATACCTCTACCGGGCTACCCGGCAGCGGCTGGTCCTGTCGGGAAACGACAGGCGGGGTGGCAGCGGGCCAGTACCGATGTCGTTGCTACAGCACCTTATCAGCGGGCTACGTTACCTGTTGCCGCTGTCGATGTTCCTGGCGATGAGCCTGCTGCTGATCGCCCTAGCCCGACCACAGCTGGTGCGGGAGAAACGGGAAGAAGAATCGCTGGGTATCGATATTATGCTGGCAATGGACGTGTCGGCGTCAATGACCGATACCGATTTGCCGCCCAATCGACTGGCGGTAGCACGCAAGCTGGCGCAGCAATTTATCAATGGTCGCCGGAACGACCGTATCGGGCTGGTCGCTTTCGCGGGCGAAGCGTTCACGCTTTGCCCGCTTACGACAGATTACGTCGTGCTGAAACAGTATGTCGGTGAACTGAACGACCAGTTGATTCGTACATCGGGCACGGCGATTGGCGACGCCCTGGCTCGTTGTATCAACCGCCTGCGGGAGTCGCCAATCCGCGATCCGGTTGCGCCCCCGGCTGATTCACTGCAAGCAGCTACCAATACGCGCAGTAAAGTTATTATCCTGCTGAGCGACGGCGACAATACAGCCGGTAACCTGGATCCACTGACGGCGGCCCGGCTGGCGCGGGCGTTTGGTATTCGCATCTACACCATTGCGGTGGGGCGGCTGTCGGGGCAGAATAGCGAGGCCGCCGTTGACGAAGGTATCCTGAAAACCGTCGCGACGACGGGAGCGGGCAGTTATTTTCGTGCTGCCGACGCCCGGCGCCTGCGGGCCGTCTTCGCGCAAATCGACCGGCTCGAAAAAGCACCTGTTCAGATTCGGGTTTACGAAGACGTGCGCGACTATTACCGAATTTATCTTTATTGGGGCATCTCGTTTCTACTGTTCGTGATGCTCCTGAAACTAACCATCTTCG
>JAKONH010000422.1 GCA_022702045.1 Spirosomataceae bacterium | reverse complement strand
CAGTTTATGACGTTCGACAAGCGTAATCCGAACTCGATTATTTCGTGTCTAAGCAACGCCCGCGAAAACGCCCGGACCATCCGTGAAGTAATCTCGAAGGAAATGTGGGAGCACCTGAATCAATTCTATCTGATGGTGCGCGACACTGACCCTCGGCAGCAACAGGAGCAAACGCAGACACAGACGTACTTCAATGAGATTAGAAATGCCATCCAGCTATTCTACGGTATCATCGACGCGACAATCACGCGGAACGATGCCTGGCATTTTGGTCGGCTGGGCCGTTTCCTGGAACGGGCCGATAAAACGTCGCGCTTTCTGGACGTAAAGTATTTTACGCTGTTGCCGCAGGTCGAAGCGGTAGGATCAACGCTCGACCTGATGATCTGGTCGGCCGTGCTGAAGTCGGTAAGTGCCTACAACATGCACCGGCAGCAATACCGGTCGCTGACGCCCGCCAGCATCGTCGAGTTTCTGATTTTGAGCAAAACATTTCCCCGGTCAGTAGCACACTGTATTCGTCAGGCCGAGCTGTCGCTCTATGAAATATCGGGCAACAACATTACCAATGGCTTCGGTAATCTGGCTGAACGGCGACTGAGCAAGCTGCGCTCGGAAATCGAGTTTACCGAAACCACCGATATCTTCAAGAAAGGATTGCACCAGTATCTGGATGGTTTTCAGACCCGGACCAACGAAGTCGGTGCCGCCATTTTTGAGACGTACTTCGATTTGAAGCCGGTGGAGGTGTAATAATTGGGTGATAGAATGATAGCGTGATTAAATAAGCTGACGCATGCGGCCAGTCAACCACGCTGTCATTCCAGCATCCAATCACTGAAAAATAGGCAGCGTGACGGCCAGGTAAGCCATGCCGGAACGATTACGGTAGCGATCGTTGTCGGCAACGACGTCGCGGTTGCTCAGGCGCATTTCGGACGTCAGCCATTGATAACCAGCTTTGATGCCAAGGCGCTGACTGATGCGAACGCGGGCATACACTTCAGTCGACAGCGTACCAATTGCATTGTCGCCTAGCAACTGCGCATTGAGCCGGGTTGGACGAGCCGACTGCTCGGCATATATTCCTGTAAACGCGCGTGTCGTTGCCGAATCGATCCGATAGCGGCCATTCGCCGACGAGACCCGGCCCGTGCGGCTACGACCTAGTGTCAGACCAACCAGGTCGGCCCTAGCACCAAGCTCAACTCGTCCCAGATTAATTTGTCCCCGAACGCCGATATTCGCCGATGTCATTGTCGCGTAATCGAAGCGAACCCGGTCGATATTCTCGTCTACGAGCGGAGCGCCCAGTGCACCAAAGCCCGATTTGCCCCGCGTCAGGCGGGCGGGAGCGGTGTAATAATTGATGTTATCGCCGTAGAAAGCACCCAGCCGGAAGTTCCAGCCTAACGAGATGAGCTTTCGATTGCCGATGTTGAGTAGCTGATAATATTGAAGAGACGGATTGTAGCGGTCGGTCGAGTAGGCCATACCAAGGTCGTAACCGCTGCTAAGCCGCGCCGATACGGGCGACTGCGCAAACGAAGAGACCGTGCCCAGCAGGCAGGCGGCCAGCAAAATTTTCTTCATTCAGGCGTAATGTGATGATTGAGGGGCAAAGATAGGGTATTGAACATGATTACAGGATTGGCAGGATTTTTCTACAAAAAAGCGCACTGATTCGCTGGTAAGCGAATCAGTGCGCCCGGATTACAAGCATGTTAATCCTGTCTAAAAATTACTTTACCTTCAACACGACCGCACCCAGCGGGGGTATGCTGAGTTGCAGCGACTGCGAACGGCCCTGCCAGGCTTCCGCATCAGCGGTAATGGCGTTCGGGTTAGTAACACCACTACCGTAAAATTCAGTAGCATCACTATTGAAGATTTCGTGGTAAACGCCCGATGTTGGAACACCGATGCGGTAACCATGGCGCGGAATGGGCGTCATGTTCAGTACAATTAGCAGTGTATCTTCCGGGCGGTTGCCTTTCCGGGCGTACGTGATGACGCTATTCTCGCGGTCAGCCGTGTCGATCCATTCGAAGCCATCGGCCGTGAAATTACGGTCATACAAACCCGGTTCCGTACGGTACAGCTTGTTCAGCGCCTTTACGCAGGCGGCCATGCCACTGTGTGGGGGGTACTGGAGCAGGTGCCAATCGAGGCTGCTGTCGAACTTCCATTCTTCGGTCTGCCCGAATTCGCCACCCATAAAGAGCAGTTTCGTACCGGAGTGAGTAAACATATACGAGAACAGCAGGCGCAGGTTGGCAAACCGTTGCCACTCGTCACCGGGCATTTTACCCACCAGCGAATGTTTGCCATACACAACTTCATCGTGCGACAGCGGCAGCATGAAGTTTTCCGTAAAGGCGTATATTGTGCTGAATGTCAGATTGTCCTGGTGGAATTTGCGGAAGGCTGGATCACGCTCGAAGTAGCTAAGCGTATCGTTCATCCAGCCCATCATCCACTTCATGCCAAAGCCTAAGCCGCCTGTGTACAGGGGGCGCGACACACCGGGGAAGGAGGTCGATTCTTCGGCAATCGTCTGGGTATCGGGGAAAGCTGCGTAAACGGCTTCGTTGATCTCTTTGAGCAAAGAAATAGCTTCCAGGTTTTCACGACCGCCAACTATATTCGGCTCCCACTCACCCGCGTTACGCGAGTAGTCAAGATACAGCATCGACGCTACGGCATCGACACGCAATCCATCAGCATGGCAGCGATCGAGCCAGAACAGCGCGTTCGACAGCAGGAACGAACGTACCTCCGGCCGACCGTAGTTAAAGATATAGCTCTTCCAGTCGGGGTGGTAGCCCTTCCGCATATCCGGGTGCTCGTAGAGGTGCGA
>JAKONH010000415.1 GCA_022702045.1 Spirosomataceae bacterium | reverse complement strand
CGGATGCGTCGGTTGCAAGCCACGCTTGATGAGTAATTTCGGAATGTTTCAGTCCTTTTTTTCGTTGACAAGCTAGTACCCCCTCTTTCTTATGCGCGCTTCGCTATTGTTCTCCGGCATCCTCGCTTCACTATTGCTGCACAGCCAAACGCTTCTGGCACAGCAGCCTGTTGCAGACGGCGTCGAAATGGCTGACCGGCTCCGGGCCGACGGTAAAATATGGGTTGTTGTAGCGGTCATCGCGGCCGTTTTTGTCGGTATTGTTGTCTACCTGGTGCGACTCGATATGCGGCTCGGTAAGCTGGAGAAAGACATGCATACCCACAGCCCGCAGGAACAGGACGTCCGGCTTCGCTAATGGTATATTTCGCAACACTCCGTACTGTATTACCCAACTAATTCATGAAAATCACCCATATCGTCGGCATCATCGTTATTGCCTTGGCCATCGGTATCATCGTATCGACAGCGGGCGACGCCAGTGTATACCTTAACTTTACCCAGGCCAACGAACTGGCTAAAGACGGCGACGCAAAACAGGTGCACGTAGTCGGAAAGGTGCAGAAAGACGCGCAGGGCCGGATCACGGACATGCTATATAACCCGGCTATTGACCCTAACCATTTCGAGTTTACGCTGGTCGACAATGCCAATCGCGCCGAAAAGGTCGTTTATAACAGTCCCAAGCCGCAAGATTTTGATCGCTCGGAGCAGATCGTTGTAATCGGGGCCATGCAGGGTAATCATTTCCAGTGCCAGAAGATTCTGCTGAAGTGTCCGTCGAAATACCAGGACGGTAAACTGGAAACTACCGAACACGAAGCCAAAACCGCACAACTTTAATTGACTGATAGAGTGACGGAATGATTGAATGCTTTGAGTACGACTATTCAATCACTCCGTCATTCAGCCACTTAGCCATTAACATGATACATACAACAGTAGGGCAACTCGGCCACTTTCTCGTTATTCTGTCGTTTGTAACGGCATTGGTCGCTACGGTGGCTTACTTCCTATCGGCGATTGGCAAGCGGTCGGTGACGGTGGCAGAAACCGTAGAGGTGGAAGAGCCACAGCTGGCCTACGCGGGCGAAAGCAGCTTTGGTGGCAAATCGACCAAACGGCGGGTAGCCAAGCAAACCACACCCATTGAGACAGGCCGTGATGACTGGCGGACACTGGCTCGCTGGGCGTTTTACCTGCACGGCCTAGCGGTGACCGGCGTAGGGGCCTGCCTATACTGGATCATTTACAATCACTATTTTGAGTACCACTACGCTTGGAGCCACTCGTCGCGGGCGCTGCCGGTGCAGTACGTTATTTCGTGTTTCTGGGAAGGGCAGGAAGGGTCTTTCATGCTGTGGCTGTTCTGGGATGCGTTGGTCGGTTTCATCCTGATTCGCACCGCCGGAAAGGTTTGGGAAGCCCCCATGATGACCATTTTCGCGCTGGTGCAGGCGTTTCTGGCGTCGATGATTCTGGGCGTTGTCTTCGGCGATACGTTCAAGATTGGGTCGTCGCCGTTCCTGTTGCTGACCGAAGCAATGCCTGACGCACCCATTTTCACCGCCGATCCGACCTTCGTACCGAAAGATGGCAACGGCCTGAATCCGCTGCTTCAGAACTATTGGATGGTTATTCACCCACCAACCCTGTTCCTCGGTTTTGCCCTGGCGCTGGTGCCGTTTGCTTTTTGCATTGCAGGCTTGTGGCGGAATCAGCCTTACAACTGGATTCGTCCGGCGCTGCCCTGGACGCTGCTTGGTTCCCTGATTCTGGGCGCCGGGATTATGATGGGCGGCTACTGGGCCTACGAAACGCTAAACTTCGGTGGCTACTGGAACTGGGACCCCGTTGAAAACGCCGTTTACGTACCATGGCTGGTGATGGTTGCTTCATTGCATACCATGCTGATCGCCAAGCGTAGCTCGACAGGCTTGAAGTCAGCCATTATTCTGACGATTACCTCGTTCCTGCTCGTTCTCTATTCTACCTTCCTGACCCGCAGCGGTATTCTGGGTAATGCGTCGGTTCATTCGTTCACCGATCTGGGCCTGTCGGGTCAGTTACTGCTATACCTGATGGCGTTCGTCGTGGTATCTATTGGACTGGCTTTCTGGAAATGGAAGCACATTCCGACTGATGCCGAGGAAACGTCGGTGTACACCAAAGAATTCTGGCTGTTCATGGGCGCACTGGTGCTTTGCCTGGCTGCGTTTCAGGTCATCGCGACTACCTCGATTCCGGTCTACAACAAAGTGTTGGAATCGTTTGGCAAGATTTCGAACCTCGCGCTACCAGCCGATCAGATTGCCCACTACACTAAGTTTCAAATCTGGTTCTTTGTCGTTATCGCGGTTCTGACCGGTATCGGGCAGTTTATGTGGTGGCGCCGGATTGAAGGCCGGAAATGGGATGCGCTGATGACACCCCTGATTCTGACCCTGCTGATTAGCGCAGGTATCATCGCCTTCGGTTCGATCAAGAACCCAGTCTACATGGTGCTGGTAGTCGCGTCGATCTTCGCGCTGACGGCCAACGGATCGATTCTGCTCGATATTATCCGGGGTAACTACCGGCTGTCGGGTGGGGCCATTGCGCACATGGGTATGGCGCTGATGCTGATTGGCATTTTGTACTCGTCGGGCTTTACGAAAACCATTTCGCTCAATACGAGCGGGCTGATGATCTCGAAGCAGGATGAGTTTACCAAGAACGACAACAAGGAAAACAAAGAGAACAAGCTGCTGTGGCTGAATCA
>JAKONH010000406.1 GCA_022702045.1 Spirosomataceae bacterium | reverse complement strand
CGTTTCTGGTTAATTTTATCTGTTTAAAAACAACCATCCCAACATGGCGAAATCAGATACGGCGCAAGCCACAGCATCTGCTAATGACAGTAAACTAAAAGCGCTGCAAACGACCATCGAGAAACTCGACAAAGCATTCGGCAAAGGAACCGTGATGCGGTTGAGCGAGAGTAAAGTGGTCGACGTTCCGGTTATTTCCACGGGTTCGCTTGGTCTTGACCTTGCCTTGGGTATTGGCGGTGTACCGCGTGGCCGGGTCGTTGAAATTTATGGGCCAGAATCGTCTGGTAAGACCACGCTGACCATGCACTGCATTGCGGAAGCACAAAAGAATGGCGGTCTGGCGGCCTTTATCGACGCCGAGCACGCCTTCGACCGGGTTTACGCGGAGAAGCTTGGCATTGATACCAAAAATCTATTGATCTCACAGCCTGACAATGGCGAGCAGGCGCTTGAAATTGCCGAGCACCTCATCAGCTCGGGCGCTATCGACATTATCGTTATTGACTCCGTTGCGGCCCTTGTGCCGAAAGCTGAGATCGAAGGCGAGATGGGTGAAAGCAAAATGGGTCTCCAGGCTCGTCTGATGTCGCAGGCGCTCCGGAAACTAACCGGTACAATCAACAAAACGGGCTGTTGCTGTATCTTTATCAACCAGCTTCGTGAGAAGATTGGTGTGATGTTTGGTAACCCTGAAACGACGACCGGTGGTAACGCGCTGAAATTCTATGCATCCGTTCGTCTGGATATCCGCCGGATCGGACAGATCAAGGAAGGGGCTGACAATGTAATCGGTAACCGCACGAAAGTGAAAGTGGTGAAGAACAAACTGGCGGCTCCATTCAAAGTTGTTGAGTTCGACATCATGTACGGTCAAGGGGTTTCCAAAGTAGGTGAGATCCTTGATTTGGCTGTCGAAATGGAGATCGTGAAGAAATCAGGCTCTTGGTTTTCGTACGGCACCAGCCGGCTGGCACAGGGCCGCGATGCGGTGAAAGAACTGCTGCTCGACAATCCGGAACTGATGGCCGAACTCGAAACGAAGATCCGGACAAAGATCTCCGAAGATCAGAACGCACTGCTCGATCCTGTTCTGGCAGCGACCGAAGACGACGACGAAGGCGAAATCGACGATTAAGCCTTATCTATCTTTTGCATACTGAGAGGTGGCTGGCATTGTCCGGCCACCTCTTTTTTTATTTTTGTGCTTTCGCTCCTGCCTGCCAACGACTACTACTTCCTCCATGTCTGCTCATCACAAACTCGACGTTTGCCCCAATTGCGGTACCCACCTCGGACACGACGCTAACTTTTGCCCTAACTGCGGTCAGGAGAACCACGAAGTCAAATTACCGCTCAGTCATATCGGCTATGAATTTGTCGAGAGCATTACGCACTTCGATAACAAGCTCTGGAACTCACTGAAAGCCATTTTCACGCGCCCCGGCAAAATGACAGCTGAGTTTCTGGAAGGAAAACGCGCTCGTTACGTTCCGCCCGCCCGGCTTTATGTATTTATTAGTGTACTTTTTTTCTTTCTCGTCGGCAAATACGCCAGTCTACAGCTCGAAAGCAGTAGTAGAGAGGAGTTACTGACTACGTTAGGAGAAAGCGTATCAAGACCTGCACTGGGTGGAACAGAAAGCGATAAAAAAGATAATTTGCTTGCCCGACGGGGGTTAGATAAAGTAGCAGTTATCGAAGTCGATAAGATCAGTCAACCCGCCGAACGCAAACTATTTTACCACCATCTGACGTCGTTGCCCACGGCGGAACTGGATTCATTACTTCGGACGAAAAAAATACCCCAAACCGCCACGAACCGCACTAAACTAAACCAATTACTAATCGCCATTCGCGATGAGCCATCTACCTATTCGGTTATGCTTTTGACAGGCGGTAAAAATGGAGCGCAGCTTTCTTTCCCGACCGAACGGGATCGTCGACATTTTCTTCACTTAATCAGCGGTTTTTCGAATAAACAGCTCGACTCAACGCTTGTCAAGAAAGGATTCGAAGCAGATTATTTCAACCGGATGGCACTCCGTAAAGCTAACCGCATCACCGATATAGCTGAGACCGATGATATTCACAGTGTATCTGATGAGCTGAGTCATCTGTTTATAAAGAGTTTGTCGGCAACGATGTTTTTGCTTATGCCGTTTGTCGCCTTCCTGCTATGGCTGTTCTACATTCGGCGAAAGCAATATCGGCGCTATTACTACGAACACCTAATTTTTTCAATTCATGCGCACACGGTGCTGTTTATGTTCCTATCCATCGCCTTACTGATCGCGATTTATCTGAGACAATACGTACCGGCAACCGTTACCTCACAAGTTCTGCTCTGGACAATTTTGATCAGCTTTGTGTATTTTCTCTTTTCTCTCAAACGCGTATATCATCAGACTTGGGCGCGTACAATCGGTAAGTTTGTCCTGATCTCGGTCATTTATTTTTTCACAGTAAGCCTGTTCATGGTAATTGTAGTTGGCCTGTCAGCTAATTCACTATAATACGCTAGTTTTCAAAAAAAGCAAGCCCCGACATATGCTAGGTCGGGGCTTGCCATATACTATTTATCAGTTTGCTTACCGGTTTTCCATCGGCACGAATTCGCGCAGGGTCGAACCGGTGTAAATCTGACGTGGACGGCCGATCGGCTCTTTCGTTTCACGCATTTCTTTCCACTGAGCAATCCAGCCTGGCAGACGACCAATCGCAAACATAACCGTGAACATGTTTGTCGGAATACCTAGCGCCCGGTAGATGATACCGGAATAGAAATCCACGTTCGGGTATAGCTTACGCGACACGAAGTATTCGTCGTTCAACGCAGCCTCTTCAAGCCCTTTGGCAATCTCCAGCACGGGATCGTTGACACCTAACTTGCTCAGAACATCATCGGCCGCTTTCTTGATAATTTTGGCCCGTGGGTCGAAATTCTTGTAAACGCGGTGTCCGAAGCCAAACAGGCGGAAACCCGTCGTTTTGGCGTTCTTCGCCATGTCGACATATTTGGCAACGTCGCCACCGTTGTTTCGGATCTCTTCCAGCATCTCGATCACTTCCTGGTTGGCACCACCGTGCAGTGGCCCCCACAGGGCGCTGATACCCGCCGAAATCGACGCGTACAGGTTCGCCTGCGATGAGCCCACCAGCCGTACCGTTGAGGTCGAACAGTTTTGCTCGTGGTCAGCGTGGAGAATTAGCAGAATATTGAGCGCTTCAGCCACCACCGGATCAACAGTATAATCTTCCACCGGCAGGGCGAACATCATTTGGAGGAAGTTCTCGATGTAGCCCAGCTTATTTTTCGGGTAGTTGAGCGGGTGCCCCTGCGACCGCTTGTACGACCATGTCGCGATGGTTGGCAACTTGGCCAGCAACCGAACGATATCCTGATCGACACTACCGTTGCCTTCGTACGACTCCGGGTAAAAACCACTCATGGCGCTTACCAGCGACGCCAGTACGCACATGGGGTGAGCGTTAACAGGGAAGCCATCGAAGATCTTGCGCATATCTTCATTAACCATTGTATGGCTCCGAATCGCGCCTTCAAACTGTGCAAATTCTTCCTGCGTAGGCAGTTCACCGTAAATTAGCAAATACGCTACCTCCAGGAAAGAAGCCTTAGAGGCCAGTTCTTCGATTAAATAGCCCCGGTAGCGCAAAATACCCTCTTCACCGTCGAGAAATGTAATGGCGCTTTTCGTTGCACCAGTATTTTTATAACCCCGATCCAGCGTTACGTAGCCCGTTTGAT
>JAKONH010000193.1 GCA_022702045.1 Spirosomataceae bacterium | reverse complement strand
CCGGTCCGTATCGGCGAAACTTACCGACCCCCTTATTCGTTTTTAATTTAGGAAGTAAATCCCCGTTTATGAATTACGAAAAAGAATTCCGCAAGTATGCCGTGCACCACATGGGCCTGAACGGGCTAACGGTGGACGGTTATGTCAACCATACCGTTGAAAACATGACCCGCTCGGTCATTGAAGAACGTCCGATGAACTTCCGTGAAGTCGACGTGTTCTCGCGCCTGATGGCCGACCGGATTATTTTCATGGGCCTGCCCGTCGACGACAATATTGCTAATATCATCGTTGCTCAGTTGCTGTTCCTGGAGTCGGCTGATCCGAAGAAAGACATTCTGATGTATCTCAACAGCCCCGGCGGTTCGGTATACGCTGGTCTGGGTATCTATGATACGATGCAGTACGTACGGCCCGATGTGGCTACCGTCTGCACCAGCCTGGCTGCGTCGATGGGCGCGGTACTGCTGGCGGGTGGTGCGGCTGGTAAGCGTTCGGCGCTGCCCCACGCCCGCGTCATGATTCACCAGCCGTCGGGTGGCGCGCAGGGTCAGTCGGTCGATATCGAGATTACGGCCCGCGAGATTGTGAAACTGCGCGAAGAGCTGTACGAGATTCTGGCGATGCATTCGGGTAAATCTGTTGAGGAAATCGAGCGTGATTCAGACCGCGACAAATGGATGCGCGCCAGCGAAGCCAAAGAATATGGCCTGATCGACGAAGTGCTGACCCGCGAAAAATAAGCGCCGAATAAGAAATAATGGCTGTTGTGAAATCCCGGACGATTGGTTTACAAGACCAGTTGGCCGGGATTCTTTGTTTTCCCCATCTTGAGGAACGGACTTATAGTCAGTTAACTAGTTGGCAATCGTACCTACCACACATCGTATCCACACAACGCTCGATACCGCCTTTATTTTGCTCATGGCCGGGTTTGATTGTTGTCATATTTAGCAATTCCCGGCAAGCTGATTCTTGGGGAACCTGTAGCCAACATTTGTCAGTCGGCTACAGGAGCAAGCTGTTGTCTTTATGCTACGCTGTTGATAAATTTGCTGATAGTCGACGATCCCGGTTCGCCGAGGTCGTTTTTTTTTTGCCTATTTCGGATTGGTTCATGTCACAGATTAGTTGTTCTTTCTGCGGTCGGCGCAAGAATGAAGTAATGATGCTCCTGTCGGGCATCGATGCACACATCTGCAACCACTGTATCGAGCAGGGACATCAGGTTGTACTGGACGAAACGCGTCCCAAGCGTAGTGAACCCACCGAAGTCAACATCAAGCTGATAAAGCCGGTCGAGATGAAGCGTCACCTCGATCAGTATGTAATCGGACAGGACGACGCTAAAAAAGCGATCTCCGTCGCCGTGTACAACCACTACAAACGGTTGATGCAGCCCAAAAGCAACGACGACGTAACGATCGAAAAATCGAACATACTGATGGTTGGTGAAACCGGAACGGGGAAGACCTACCTCGCGCGGTCGATTGCCAAAGTTCTTGAAGTGCCGTTCTGCATTGCCGATGCAACCGTGATTACGGAAGCGGGGTATGTGGGTGAGGATGTGGAAACGATCCTGACGCGGCTGCTGCAGGCGGCCGATTACAATGTCGAGATGGCCGAACGGGGTATCGTATACATCGACGAGATCGATAAAATTGCCCGTAAGTCCGACAATCCAAGCATTACCCGCGACGTGAGTGGGGAGGGGGTACAGCAGGCCCTGCTAAAGCTACTGGAAGGGTCTGTCGTCAATGTACCCCCACAGGGCGGACGCAAACACCCCGACCAACGGCTGATTGCGCTCAACACCGAAAATATTCTATTCATCTGCGGAGGTGCCTTCGACGGTATCGACCGGCACATCGCCAAGCGGGTGAACACACGACCGATTGGTTTCTCCGGCGATCGACGGCTCAACGACAGCCTTGAGCGCGGGCATCTGATGCGGTATATTTCGACGCCTGACCTTAAATCGTTTGGGCTGATTCCTGAACTGCTTGGTCGGCTCCCCATCCTGACCCACCTCGAACCGCTTGATCATAAGGCGCTGCTTCAGATTCTAACCGAACCCAAAAACGCTATTACGAAGCAGTACAATAAACTGTTTCATATGGAGGGGATCGAGCTGTTCTGGACACCCGGTGCGCTCGATTTTATTGTCGATCAGGCTATGGTTTACGAACTGGGCGCCCGCGGTCTTCGTGCGATCTGTGAATCAATCATTACCGACGCTATGTTTGAATTACCATCCCGGAATGACGTTCGCAAGCTGACAATCAGTCTAGAATACGCCCGTGAGAAGTTTGGTAAGAGTAGTACTTATCAACTTCGCTCTGCCGCCTGATTGCCCGGAAACGTGTATTCGTGTCGTGTTCTCGTTCGACGGGGGCACGGCTTTTTTGTGCCTTGCTGGACAAATAAGAGTACGTTGATCAACAAATGAACAGGCAGGATGTTTACCCGTTGTTTTCTCATTCTTCAACGTATTCCAAGTGGGCCAATGAAAGCGTTCTCTCTACCTGTGTTAGCGGCACTCTCCCTCGCTACCGTTCTTTCTTCCTGTAACCGGCAACAAGCACTCTTTCAGCGTACGTCGGCTGTTTCGTACGTATCACCTGCCCCAGCGAAAGCGACTCCCGCTGTGACTGAACAAGCTACTATAGCGCCCGAAGTAGTCTCGACAACGCCCACTGACGCAGCTGCGCCGGCTACCCAGACCGTACAGGCAAAAGCGGCTTTGGCACAGATGGACGCACTGGTCAGTGCCAATCCAGCGCTAGCTGAAAACAAGCGTGTAGAAAAGCGCATGAGCAAGGTGCGCACGATGCTGACCAATATGAGCACGGCTAGTGCAGCGCCGGCAGCTACAGCTGCACCGAAAAAAATGAACTTGGTTCAGCGCATGATGCTGAAGAAAATGGACCGAAAAATCAGCAAGCAACTGGCCCCCGCCAACCCGGAGAAAGCGATGATCAGCACGGGTACGCTAGCGCTGGGTGCTGTGCTGGTAATCGTCGGTCTGCTACTGATTCTGCTGACGACGGGTACCGGTGCGACCATCGGTATTATTGCCTTGTTAGCCGGTGCCGTCGTGCTGCTTCTTGGTTTGCTGTAAAGCGACGAGTCGGTACCAACCCAACGAATTACCGGATTGCCGGATCGGTGAAACTTTGTTTCGCAGGTCCGGCAATCGTTTCTTAAAGTGATTCGTAGAATCGATTTGTCAGGATTTTTTTTATGAAGTGCCAACAAACGTCTAGACTCGTAGTTGTTGAGAGTGTTTAATTAACGTTTCACCTAACAATTACACTCAATGAGCATGTTCTCCCGGAACCTTGCAGTAGCCCTGATGGGTGCTGCCATCCTTTCTTCGTGCAGCCGTCCCGTTGCTTATTTTCAGCGTACACAACCCGAGCGTTTTGCCGCAAAAACGGAAACGGTTGCTGCCCCTGTTGCAACTAACGAAGCTACCGTTGCGCCTGCTGTTGAGGTTGCTCCTGTTGCTGCCCCGGTCCCGGTAGCCGTAGAAAAAGCCGAAAAAGTGGCACAGGCTAAAGAAGTGATGAACCAGGTTGACGCGTATGTACGCAATGACAGCAAACTGGCATCAAACAAAACGCTGACCAAGCGCATTGCACACGCGAAACAAATGCTGGCCTCGGCTGAAACCAACACCGCTTTGAACACCACAGCCGCTTCGACAAAAAAAATGTCGCTGATGGAGAAAATGGTGATGAAGAAGCTCGACAAGAAAATCAAAAACCACGTTGCTCCTGAAGAAGCAAACGCCCTGAACCGTAATCTGCGTAACGGTATCATCATCGGTGCTATCGGTCTGATCCTGTCGCTATTCGGTGGCGTTATCAGCATCATCGGTCTGATCCTGCTGGTTGTCGGCGTCGTGCTGATTCTGCTGGGCGTACTGGAATAGGGTTGAATGACAGAATGATTGATTGATAGAAGGTAATGCGTTAGCTCATTCAATAACTCAACCATTCAATCATTTGAAAAAGCGAAGCCGGACCTTTCCAACGAAGGGTCCGGCTTCGCTTTTTTCGGTAAACTTGCACTCCTTAACGCTAGTGGCTGTCAGTGCGGCAGTCGGTAGCCCTAATCGACGATTGGCATGGCCGAGTTATTTAACGTTTACCCGCTCTACGACATCGAACCGGTTCGGGCCGAGGGCAGCTATTTGTGGGATGTCAACGGCACCCGTTATCTCGATCTCTACGGCGGGCATGCTGTGATTTCGGTTGGTCATACACACCCTCGGTACGTGCAGGCGCTGACCGATCAGCTTCACAAAATTTCGTTCTACTCCAACTCGGTTCGGATTCCGCAACAGCAGGAACTGGCTGATAAACTGACGGCGCTATCGGGCCTTGATGATTACGCGCTGTTTCTGTGTAATTCCGGTGCCGAAGCCAACGAGAACGCGCTGAAACTGGCGTCGTTTCACAACGGCCGGAAAAAAGTAGTGGCCTTCACTAAATCTTTTCACGGTCGGACGGCCGGTGCAGTGGCTGCTACCGACAATGCGGCTATTGTGGCACCGATCAATTATAAGGAGCATGTTCAGTTTGCACCGTTCAACAATGCTGAGGCTGCCCGTGCTGCCATTACCGACGAGACCTGTGCCGTAATCGTAGAAGGTATCCAGGGCGTTGGGGGCATTCAGGTCGCAACGGACGCCTTTCTGCAAACGCTTCGTCAGCGGTGCGACGAAACCGGAGCTATCCTGATTCTCGACGGGGTACAGTGCGGCTACGGGCGTTCGGGTAAGTTTTTCTCGCATCAGTTCAGCGGTATCGAGGCCGACATTATCTCGATGGCGAAGGGCATGGGCAACGGATTTCCGATCGGCGGTATCCTGATTTCGCCCAAATTCAAAGCCAGCTACGGCCTGCTCGGTACGACATTCGGCGGTAATCATCTGGCCTGTACGGCCGCCATTGCCGTACTCGACATCATGAAGGACGAATCATTGATGGATAACGCTACCCGCATCGGTGCGTACCTGATGGCTGGAATCCGGCAAATTGGTGGCTTTAAGGACCTGCGTGGTCGTGGGCTGATGATCGGTATCGAATACGATTTTCCGGTCGATGAACTGCGGAAAACGCTGTTGTTCAAACACCATCAGTTTACGGGTGTCGCCGGCAAAAATACAATCCGGCTGCTACCCTCGCTGGCCCTCGGCATCGACGAAGCGGATCAGTTTCTGGAAGCACTGCAGAAGGAGGTTACTCAGGTGGTTTAAACACAGCGAGACGGAGGATTCACGGAGAAAACAGAGACGAATGATAATGAGTTGACGGAGCTGATGATTGGCTGCGCCATACGGGTTCCTCGGCAGTTAGGACCAGGTTTGTTAGAGTCGATCTACGAAGAATGTCTGGTTAACGAACTGTGTAAAGCTGGTCTGTCTGTAGAAAGGCAACCAATCATGCCGGTCGTTTATGATTGTCTACGAATGGATTCTGGTTACCGGATTGATATCTGGGTCGAAAAGCGAATCATTATCAAACTCAAAGCCGTTGAATTGCTTACAGATGTTCATTTCGCCCAACTTATGACTTACCTGCGGTTGGCAAACTGTCGTCTCGGATTACTCATCAACTTCAATGTAGTGTTGCTAAAAAATGGAATAAAGCGGGTTGTAAACGGCTAGTAACTCTTTGTACCTCCGTGTAACCCCCAATTTACTCCGTATTTGAATAAACAATGACAAATTTTCTTTCTCTTGCCGACGTCACCGACCTCGATGCGCTGATACAGTCGGGGCGCGACGCCAAGGCCAACCCGTTTGCCGATCAGCACCTCGGTAAAAACAAAACGATTGGTCTGCTCTTTTTCAATTCCAGTCTGCGTACGCGACTCAGCACCCAGAAAGCGGCTCAGAATCTGGGTATGCAAACGATGGTGATGAATGTCGGACAGGATAGCTGGGGGCTGGAGATGGAAGAAGGCGTGTTGATGAACGGCGACAAAGCGGAACATGTCCGCGAAGCTGCCGCCGTTATCGGGCGCTACTGCGACATCATCGGTATCCGGGCGTTTGCCGGGCTACAGGACCGCGTCAGCGACTATCAGGAGCAGGTGATGCATCAGTTCGCCAAGTACGCGGGCGTGCCCATCGTAAACCTTGAATCGGCAACACGCCACCCCCTTCAGTCACTGGCTGACTGCATTACGATCGAAGAAGCGAAACTGACCGTCCGGCCGAAAGTGGTGCTGACCTGGCTGCCGCATTTCAAGCCGCTGCCACAAGCTGTCGGTAACTCGTTTGCCGAATGGATGAACGCCCGTGCCAACGCCGGCAAAGTCGAGTTCGTTATCACCAATCCGGAAGGCTATGACCTGGCGCCTGAATTTGTCGGTAATGCCCGGATCATTCACAACCGCGACGAAGCCTTCGCTGGTGCTGATTTTATCTACGGCAAAAACTGGTCGTCATACGAGCAGTACGGCAAAGTGCTGACACAGGACCCCTCCTGGGCGGTCACGATGGACGATATGCAGCGTACCAACAACGGCAAGTTCATGCACTGCCTGCCCGTTCGGCGTAACCTGAAAGTAAGTGACGCCGTGCTCGACAGCCCGCAGTCGCTCGTGATCGAACAGGCCGCTAACCGCGAATGGTCTGCTCAGGCGGTGCTGAAGGAAATTTTAACTGGGTTCAACGTTTGAGGTCTAAGGTTTAAAGTTGTATCACAAACCCTTGAACATTAAACCGTAAACGTTAAACCCAGAATGGAACAACTCACCGTAGTAAAGATTGGCGGGAACGTGATTGACGACCCCGCTGCCCTAACACGCTTTCTGACCGCTTTCGCTGGATTACCGGGAACCAAAATCCTGATTCATGGCGGAGGGAAAATAGCAACGCAGGTAGCCGACAAGCTGGGTATTCAGACGACGATGGTCAACGGCCGGCGCATTACCGATCAGTCGATGCTTAACGTCGTAACGATGGTGTACGGCGGGCTGGTCAATAAACAGATTGTCGCCAAACTGCAAACGCTCGACGTCAACGCCATTGGCCTGACGGGAGCAGATGCGGGAATCGTGCTCGCTCATAAACGACCCGTTAAGGACGTTGACTACGGAATGGTGGGTGATATCGACGAGGTGGATTCGGGCCGAATTCAGGCGTTTCTACGCGAGGAACTGACCCCCGTTTTTGCCCCGCTGACCTACAGCGAAACCGGTGACCTGCTCAATACCAATGCGGATACGATGGCATCAGCGATTGCGGTCGATATGGTGCGTCACAATGAAGTAACGCTTGTGTACTGCTTCGAGAAAAAGGGCGTACTCAGTAATCCCGACGACGATAACAGCGTTATGCCTGATCTGACACCGGCCGTGTATGACGAGCACAAAGCGGCTGGTACTATCAACAAAGGCATGATTCCGAAGCTGGATAATGCGTTTCAGGCGTTGCGAAGTGGCGTGTCCCGCGTTGTAATCTGCCATGCCGACGAACTCACCACGGCGGTAGCGCACGGGGCCGGAACGACCCTGACACGCTAATAAAGTGGAAATTATCAGAATGAAACGGGGGTAAACCAGTTAAGCTGACTGGTTTACCCCCGTTTCATTGACGTTTTTTATTTGGGCTCATCGCCAAATTTTTCGTTGCGATTCGTATGATCGGCACTGCCGGTCAACGCCCCTTTCGCCATAGCAAACAATTTGACCATCTTACCACCGGGCTGATCCCAGTATTCACCGGCATGAATCGTTACTTTTAACAGCGAGATGCCTGGGTCGTCTTTACCTTGCGGAAACCACGTTTTCAGAAAGTCGTCCCAGAGGTCGTTGATTTTGGCCTGGTCTTTCACTACCTCCGCCCGGCCCGTTGCCGAGACATAGACCTCACTGCCGGTGTCGGAGAAGCCCAGCGCAACGCGATTATTCTGACGAATCTCAGCGACTTTATTCGAGTTGTCGTAGGTAAAAAACCACATTGTACCATCGGGGTCCATCTGGTGAGTGGCCATTGGACGGGTGTGGAAATCACCGTCTGCTTCCTGCGTCTTCAGCATAGCGATGCGGATGTCGGTAATCTTATCTCGAAGCTTGTCAATTTCTAGTGAATTCAGAGTGTGTTGAGTGTCCATAAATCTGTAGGGATTAGCTATATCTACAGATAAAGTCTTGTTATGAAGTAGAGTTTAAAAAAATCGTATGTTTTTCTGGAATGAAGGTTACGAAACGCGGTAGGGGCAGATCAACGACTAGTATGAGTCAGTGTACCACGTAAAAAGTTTACGTTGAGCCGATTGTATGATTGTATCGATGGGCATTGAATCAGAACCAGCAAATCAGCAATCGATGGACACACACAGCGCAACAATCAGGCAGGCCTGGCCCTACCAGCAGAGCGTCATGGATTTACCTGTAAATGACCTGGACGCAGCCCTACCCTTTTACGTGGAAACGATGGGCTTTCGGCTTGTATCGCAGAGCGAAACGCCCCCCAAATCGGCCTACCTCGCCAGAGACTCGGTTCAGATCGGGTTAGCCGAGACTGGTGGCGACCCAGCGCAGGACGGGTGTGTTTTCGAGGTCGATAGTGTTGCGAACGCCCTCGCCGAACTAGTTGCTAACGGATGGGAAGGCCAGCCGGAATTCCAGCGTCAGCAGCATGGTACCACTAGCTGGAATGTATTCTTCGTCGTAGCCCCCGACGGACTTTGCTATTGCTACGGCGAACGGCAAGGTGAGTAAGCGTAGAAATAGACCTGACAGGTTTTGAAAACCTGTCAGGTCTGGTAATCAGTATTACTTTCCGCCAACCGACTTATCGGCGGGTGTTTCATCCAATTGCTTCAGCAGTTCGGTAACGGCCGTTTTTAACTGAATGTTCTGATCGGTGTAGCTTTCGCCAATAGGCCGTGATACGCGCACATCGACCGGGCGGGGGTTCAATTCCATATTCTGCCCCCGGTTGTCGGTGATGCGTGAGAAGGGAAGCCGGATCGACGAACCATCGATCAACTGGGCGGCTGAGGTGAAGATAATCCAGCCTGCCGTGGGTTCGCCGACCACCTTGCCCAGTTTCAGTGTCCGGTAGCCTTCGGTGAAATCTTCGGCGTCAGAAAGCGAGTGCTGATTGGTCACCAGAATCGTCGGCCGTTCGAGCGCCCGTTGCCCCAACTGAGTGCGGGCCGGAGCCGACGGCATCCCCCGACCCGTCATGGTTAGGTAGCCCTTGCGGGTGAAGACGTCGATGGCGTAGGCATTGACGAACCCGCCATTATTGTTCCGCACATCGACTACAACACCCTCCCGGTTGTGGTTTTCCGCGTCGAGGTCGAGGAACAGCTGGTTGAGCGATTCCGACGACATGTCGTACATGTGCACGTAGCCCAGACGTCCTTTGCTGGCTTTGTCGACAAAATCGCGCTGCTGCTGCACCCACTGTTTGTAGAGCAGGCCTTTCTCCGTCGCCTGATTGACCGGCTGTACGTTGACGTCGCGCACCGTTCCGGTTGGCGTAGGAGCGATGCCCAGCCGGGTCTGTCGGTTGATTTTGTTATTCAGCAACTGATCGAGATTCGTATTTTTGTCGATCGTTACACCATCGATCGAAACCAGATAGTCGCCGGGTTTGATGTTGCCGGTCAGGTCGGTAGGTCCCTGATCGACGACTTCCGTGATGAGGAACTTGCCCGAATTTTCGTACGTGATCCGGTCGAAACGCAGTCCCAGCCGGCCGGTGGTGATGTCGGTAGACCCCTGCGGGGCTGATACGCCCGAATGCGACGCGTTCAGTTCGCCAACCATCAGGCTTAGCAGACGACGCAACTCGTCGGGTGTGCGGGCGCCAGCTACCAGCGGTTCATACTGCTTTTTGACGTCCTTCCAGTCGACGCCGTGAAACGCCGGGTCATAGAAGCCTTTGTTCTGTACATCCCACGCCTGCTGAAACACCTGTAGCTTCTCGGTACCAAAATCAACGTCCAGCTCGGCCGTGACAGCCAGCGGTTTGGGCTCCCGTTTGTCGAGCGATACCGACTGAATACGGCCCTGTTCGATGTAGAAAACGTCCTTACCATCCGCCGTGAACTGCGCGTTGCTTTTCTGCCCGGCGGTCGTCGTGAGCTGTTTGGCGACGGGTCGTTCAGCACTGGTTTCGTCGAGGGAGTACGTGTATAGGTTCTGCCGATTGCCCACGCTGGCGGTCAGCAGCAGTGTTTTGCCGTCCTTGCTGATCGACTGCGCATCAACTTCGACACCGATTGGAACGAGGCTCATCCGTTGGCGAATACCGTCGAATACGATGGTGGTCGCTTCTTTCGGACTCGCTTTCGTTTTGGGGCTGTTAGTAAGCGTATCGCGGTTCGGTGTTTTGTCGGTCGTCGGGCTGGGTGTAACGGGTGTCGATGGACTGGTTGGCCGAATTGTGCGCGGCACCTCTTCGTTGAACAGATCGCGGAACTGATCTTCCCGGAACTTGGGTAGTTTCGGCATCAATTCAACGCGGGCCAGTTGGGCCGTTTCGGTACGCTGGTTGGTACCGAACAGAATGTACTTGCCATCGGGGCTCCAGGTCAGGTTGCCGCCGAAGGTGTTGGCCAGAAAACTGATCGGCTTTGCGTCGCCCCCGCTGCTGGGTACGACCCACACATTGCGGAACGTTTTGGCACCGTACACGGCAAACGCCAGCCACTTCCCGTCTGGCGACCAGACGACTGTACCCGTACTGGCAAACGGTGGCCGACCCAGAAAGCCTTTGTGTAACTGCTTTTCTTTCTTGCTGCTCAGCTCGAGAACCCGCAGTTCCTGTCCGTTCCGAATGAATGCTACCGACTGCCCGTCTGGCGAAAGCACTGGAGCACCATCGTCTTCCTGACTATTGGTCAGCTGGGTTTCGTTGCGTGTACCGAAGTCATACTGATACAGATTTCCCGATCCGTCGCGGGTGCTGACGTAAATCAGGCTGCGACTGTTCGGCAGCCACGCCAGCTGCGACTCCAGCGCCGGCGTATTGCTCAACCGGATGGCGTCGCCCCCGTCTTTGGCCGATGCCGCAAAGACATCGCCATGGGCTGTAAATGCTACTTTCTTTCCATCGGGTGACACCGCCAGATCGCGGAACTGACTTGTCAGTTTCTGATGGTCGACGGACGGACCCGCTGCGGCACCCCGCAGTCGAATCGCCACCGGAGCTGCCTGCTTCGTAGCGATATCATACGTCCAGATCTGGAAATCACGTTCGAATGCAATTGTTTTACCGGTTTGACTGATAACTGGCCACAGCACCCGGCCATTTTTAAACGACGTTAACATGACGGCTTGCCCTTTGAGCGGTTTCGCCCACAGATTCTGGCTGCCGCTTCGGTCCGACATGTAATACAGCGTTTGGCCGTCGGCACTCCACTGCGGCCACAGCTCTTTCGCGCCCCCTTCCGTCAGACGTTCGTAGGCAGGTTTGTCGCCTTTTTTCGTGCCCAGCTTACAGGTCCATATTTCGGTTTGGTCGAGGTGACTACTGCCTTTGCGCCACCACTGGGCTGCAGCGATACCCCGCGCTGAAAACGCCAGGATTTGGCCGTCGGGCGAGGGAACACCATAAAACTCACTGGCGTAGCGATCGGCGGTGACGGCCATCGGCGTACCTCCGGAGATCGCCACCCGGTAGATGTCATTCATGCCGGCAATGTCGCGGCTTGTCGACTG
>JAKONH010000334.1 GCA_022702045.1 Spirosomataceae bacterium | reverse complement strand
AAGGCGCTGTAGTCGAAACTCGTAGTGTCAGTGGTGTCCTGTACCTGGTACTACGTCCGGTATTTCCAACACCGGCCTCACCGCTTACTCGTCGTCATCGTCGACGGGTTTGTTAGGGTCGGGTGGGTCGAGGCTGCTGCGCATCTGTTCCAGAAACGACTTGATCTCGCGGAGCTTTCCCAGAAAACGCGCGTTTTCGTGCCGTTGCTGGTCGCGTTTCTTTAGCTCTTCCCGCGCTCCCGCCAAGGTGAATCCCTTGTCTTTAGTCAGCGTTAGTATGTCGCGCAATAAGGTAATGTCGGCGGGGGTGTAGACCCGATCGCCGGATTTATTTTTTTTGGGCTGTAACGACGGAAATTCCTTTTCGTAGAAGCGGAGCGTCGGCGGGGTAACGCTGAGTATATCCGCTACTTCCCGGATACCGTAGTACATCTTCTCCGGCTGTTCCATGGTTGGGTTAGGTAACTACCTGAAAAAACCGCAAGATTCTCTGTAAATTTGCGACTCGTTTTGTTTGTTTATTAAACGGTACCTGTACCGCAGTGAAAAGATCCGTGATCGGGTCATTTTGTCCCAGCCGGATAGCCTCCGGCTGACCCTATTCATACGTATGACTTCTTCCGAAATCCGTCGGCATTTTCTCGACTTCTTCCAGTCTAAACAGCACCTTATCGTTGCGTCGGCTCCACTGGTAGCCAAGAACGATCCCACGCTCATGTTCAACAACTCGGGCATGGCGCAGTTTAAAGACTTCTTCCTGGGCAACGGAACGCCCCCGGCCAAACGCGTCGCCGATACGCAGAAATGCCTACGCGTGTCGGGTAAGCACAACGACCTGGAGGATGTAGGCTTCGACACCTACCACCACACCATGTTCGAGATGCTGGGCAACTGGTCGTTTGGTGATTACTTCAAGCCGGAAGCCATTCACTGGGCGTGGGAATTGCTAACGGAGGTTTATCAGCTACCCAAAGACCGGCTGTACGTGTCGGTTTTTCAGGGCGATGACAAAGACAACGTTCCCTTCGATCAGGAAGCCTTCGATCTGTGGGAGCCTATCGTCGGCAAAGACCGGATTATCTACGGAAACAAGAAAGACAACTTCTGGGAGATGGGCGATACGGGGCCGTGCGGTCCCTGCTCGGAAATTCACGTCGACCTGCGTTCAGCGGAAGAAGTAGCCCAGAAGCCTGGTAAGGAACTGGTCAACGCCGACCATCCGCAGGTGGTGGAAATCTGGAACCTCGTGTTCATGCAGTTTAACCGTAAGGCCGATGGTTCGCTGGAACCCCTGCCGGCCCGCCACGTCGATACGGGCATGGGTTTTGAGCGGCTTTGTATGGCCATTCAGAGTAAAAAATCGAACTACGACACCGATGTGTTCTCGGGAACGATCAACGTGATCGAAGAACTGTCGGGCAAACCCTATGGCGGCACGATGGACAAGAGCGACGTGGCCATGCGCGTAATCGCCGACCACATCCGGGCCGTATCGTTCGCCATTGCCGATGGGCTGGTACCGAGTAACAGCAAGGCGGGCTACGTAATCCGCCGGATTTTGCGCCGGGCCATCCGCTACGGCTATTCGTACCTGAACCTGACCGAGCCATTCATGACCAAACTGGTGCCGACCCTAGCGATTCAGTTTGCCGAAGTGTTCCCCGAACTGAACGCCCAGCGCGACTTCGTGGCAACAGTGATTCGGGAAGAAGAGATTGCGTTTCTGCGCACGCTCGGCACGGGACTAGGCCGGCTGGATCAGATCGTAACGGATACAAAAGCGGCTGGCAGCGCATCAATCGCGGGTGAGACAGTGTTTGAATTGAATGACACCTTCGGCTTCCCCGCCGACCTGACGGCCCTGATTGCCCGTGAAAAAGGATTGGGTATCGACGAAGACGGGTTTCAGAAGGCGCTACAAGAGCAGAAAACCCGTTCCCGCAAAGACGCAGCGTCGTCGGCCGGCGACTGGATTGAACTGGCAAATGCAACGGCTGGATCGCGATTTGTTGGTTACGATCAGGCTGAATCAGAAACCCGGATTGTCAAGTACCGGAAAGTACAGAACAAACAAGGCGTTCAGTATCAGGTCGTACTGGCTGAAACACCATTCTACGCAGAGTCGGGCGGTCAAATAGGCGACACAGGTACATTGGTCATACTAAAGGCCGAAAAGCCGGTATGTCGGTTGATTGTGATTGATACTAAAAAGGAAAATGATCTGACTATTCATATCATTGATCCAACCCAGGCTGTTGGCTATACATCCACTGTAGTGGTTCCCGAACCAGGAAAGAAATGGGGCGTATTTCCTCCAAAATCAATTATCACTTCTCTAGGCAACGGTGATAAAGTAGTTAGCTGGCCGTCAGGAGATAGTCTTGACACCGATCAACTAGAAGAACTTTTCGAACAGGCAAATTCGGTAAGTGCCAAAATCGATACGACCCGGCGGGCGCAGATTACTGCTAATCACTCGGCGACGCACCTGTTGCACTCGGCCTTGCGCACAGTGCTAGGCACGCATGTAGCCCAGAAGGGGTCATACGTTGGCCCCGATGCGCTACGCTTTGACTTCTCGCACTTCTCGAAAGTGACCGACGAGCAACTGGCGGAGGTAGAGCGGATTGTGAACGAAAAAATTCGCGAAGACATCCCACTCGATGAGCAGCGCAACGTGCCGATCGCGCAAGCCAAAGAGATGGGTGCAACGGCCCTGTTCGGCGAGAAATACGGCGACTTCGTCCGTGTCATTACTTTCGACCCCACTTATTCGGTTGAACTCTGTGGCGGTACGCACGTCTACCGGACGGGGCATATTGGCCTGTTCAAATTTACCGGCGAAGGATCGGTATCGACGGGCGTTCGCCGGATCGAAGCGAAAACCGCGCTGGGCGCCGAAACACTCGTTAACGAGCAGATGGCGATCGTGTCGGAGCTGAAAGAAGTGCTGAAAGCGCCGAAAGACGTCGTGAAAGCCGTGCAGGACTTGCTGACCGAACGCAGCGCTTTGCAAAAGCAGATCGAAGCCTTGCAGAACGAGAAAGTTCAGCAGATCAAAAACAGCCTGCTCGACAAGGTCACGCAATCGAACGGTCACGCCGTGCTGGTCGAACGCGTCGACGTGCCGTCGGCGGATGCGCTCAAGCAACTGGCCTACGACCTGAAAGCGAAAGTCGATAATCTCGCGCTAGTATTGGGTGCCGACATCAACGGCAAACCCCAACTGGCCGTCATGCTGCCCGACTCACTGATTCAGGACCGTAAGCTGAACGCCGGTCAGGTTGTGAAAGAGCTGGCCAGGAACATCAAAGGTGGCGGTGGGGGACAGCCCTTCTTCGCTACCGCCGGTGGTTCTGACTCATCGGGTCTGGATGCCGCACTAGCGCAGGGTAAAGAATTGTTGGGGTAGAGAGGCAATCCGTTGCGTCTCAGCATGCGTCAGCAAAACCGTCCGGCTGACTACCATCCGGCGGTGAGACGTGAAGGATCACGTCTCTACATATGCGTCAGCCAATTATCTGATGATTGTAGTGATCGCTACAAAGCGGTAAACAGTACGCGTCCCGATTTGCGTTGGCAGGTCGGGACGCGTACTGTTTAGGGTAAAGTAGTATATTGTTGCCAGTTCATAACCGGTTGAGCCCCCATGTTTCCAGAGCTAGCGACTTATTTTCAAATCAGCCCGTGACAAGGGCTTACGTCTTTGGTTCGTTGCTCGCGGTGAGCAAACGGCCGATAGCGATGTCGATATTCTGGTGGAACTGGATTACGTGAATGGCGCTGATTTTTATTTATTCCTGGCCATGCAGGAACAGTTGTCAACACTGCTCGACAGGCCAGTTGATCTGGTTAGCGCCAATGGATTGTCGCCGTATATCAAGCCATATATCGACCGTGAAAAGCAACTGATTTATGAAAAAGCTGCGTAGGGATTAGCAGGTCGGGACGCGTACTGTTTACCGTTGGCTCAATCGATGTTAGCCAAAACCGGAGTGGTAGCGACGAATGAAATCGAATATAAATCCATCGATTTCATGAAAACTATTGTATGCTGTGGTCTACTGATAACGGCTTTGCTGAGCCTAGGCGGTTGTCAGAAAAACGAAAATGGGGCTAGTCCTGCAGAGACACCCATTGTCAGTTTTATGTCGTCGGAGACGAGCGTTACGACCGGTACGCGGACGTCGGGGCCGTGGGAATTAGGCATCGTGTTCAGCGCGTCGGTAGCGGGTAAAATCACGCAGGTAGGCAGCCGCATGCCTGACCCCGGTAACTACCGGGTCATCATCTGGGACAACGATACCAAGCAGATACTACGGCAGAAAACCATTGCCCAGACAGCCCCCAATACACTGACCATAGGCGACATCGAGTCCCTGCCCGTTGCGGCCAATAAGCGGCTGCTCATCAGCATCAACAGTCAGGCCGACGGGGTGGTAAAAAAATACGGATACGCCTACAAGACAGGGGGCGCGGAGTTCCTGCCGTTCACCAAAGGAAGTATTCTGGTGTACAATGCCTGCTATCGTCAGACGAGTACGGCAACCTTTCCCGATCAGACCATGAATGTAAAATACGAACTATACGGTTTCCCGGAGCTGACGTTTATCGCAGACTGACCAACGACTAAACGGATAACGCCCCGCCTGCCTTCCGTCGCTGCGCCACACCGTACCCGGTTGTAACGACGAATGACGTTCGCTATCTTGCTGATAATCTGAGTTATTTGCTCTGTCTGATACAGTGCCTACGGGTACATACATGAGGAAAATACTACTGTTACGTATTGGCTTACTGCTGAGTGCTGCGCCGTTATGGGCGCAACAGGCGAAGAAACCGCTACCTATCATCGACATGCACCTGCACGCCTTTTCGCATACCGATCAGGGGCCGCCACCCGTCACGATCGGGGCACCATACCGCGACTGGTCGGCAATGGACCCCGGGCAGGGGGGCGGCAATGGGTATGCCGGTCAGTTGCTTAAGTCGGCAACGATGTGTGAAACCTGTCTGACATCGGCCCCGTCGGATGATGCCCTGCGCAACCAAAGCATTCAGCTACTCAAAAAGCATAACATCATTGCCGTAACGAGTGGGACGATGCCGTACGTGCGTCGGTGGCAGCAACAGGCCCCCGACCGGATCATCCCCGGTATTCTGTTTACCATCGGCGACCCGACGCAGCCCCTCGATTCAATCCGTCATTATTTTCAGACCGGGGCTGTAAAGGTATTTGGCGAGTTATGTCTGCAATACCAGGGTATCGCCCTGTCGGATACTGTCGTTGAACCGTATCTGAAATTGGCCGAAGAATTCGACGTGCCGGTAAGCGTACACATTGGTGCCGGACCGCCGGGCGTGGCTTATTTCGGCGCAAGCCAGTACCGTGCCCGCCTGCACAGTGCTTTTACGGCTGAGGAAGCCATGGCTCGACACCCGAAGCTGCGCGTCGCCATCGCGCATGCGGGATGGCCCCTGCTCGACGATCTGCTGGCGACGTTGTATACCCATCCGCAGGCGTATGTCGATTTGGGGGTGATCTGTTACATACTACCCCGGCGGGCGTTTCACGATTACCTGAGACGAATTATGGAAGCGGGCTTTGGCAAGCGGGTTATGTTTGGCTCCGATCAGATGGTCTGGCCACAGGCAATTGAAGTGGGAATACAGGCGATCAATAAAGCGACCTTCCTGACCGAGCGACAGAAGCGGGATATTTTCTACAATAATGCCGCCCGCTTTCTGCGCCTGACACCCGAGCAGATTAGGCAGCACTACCAATAAACGGTACTACTTACGCGTGTTGGTGGCCATACCGGCGCATGCTGGATTGTCCCAGCAGCAGAATCGTTAACCCGGCTACGACGCAGGCTAGCATTGTACCAGCCATGGGCAGTGCCGTATTATTGTGCAGCGCGCTGACGGTACCCGACGCGACAGCCCCAAAGGCCATACGAAAGCTGCCCATGAGCGCAGCTGCGCTGCCAGCATGTCGCTCAAACGGAGCCATCGACAGGGCCGATGCGTTCGGAGCGATCAGCCCCTGACCGCAGAGGAACAGGAAAAGCATCGCAATCAGGCCGACAGCCCCGAACCAGCCGGCCCAGACACCGAGTACGAGCAAGCCACCTATAACCGTCTGATAGACAACGGCTGCGTAAACAAGCTGGGCGCTGGTAAACCGCTTCAACAGAATGTGATTTAACTGGTTAGGCGCAAGGATGGCGATGGCCAGAAACGAGAAAATCCAGCCGTACTGCTGTGCACTGACGTGGTAAATGTTCATCAGCACATCGGGCGAACCCGCAATATAGGCGAAGGGGGCTGAGGTAGCAATGCCGCCCGCCAGCGCGTAGGTCAGGAACTGCGGCTGACGCAATACCGTCAGAAAGCTGCCCAGGACCGCCTGCGGCCGGAGCGACAGCGATGCATCGGCCGGACGACCGTCGGGCAGGAAATAATGAATGGCCAGTAACATCAAAACCGTGATGCCCGCCAGGATAAGAAAGATAGCGTGCCAGCCAAAGGCGACCGTCGCATAGCCGCCCAGGGTCGGCGCAATCATGGGCGACACGGCAATAACCAGTGTGAGCAGCGAGAAGACCGACGCGATCTTACTGACCGGGAATAAATCGCGTACGAGCGCCTGAGCCGCTACCAACCCGACGCATCCGCCCAATGCCTGTACCAGCCGCATCCCGATCAGCAACTCAATGGAGCTAGCGGTTGCGCAGCCGAACGTTGCCAGAAGGTACACCAGTAAACCCGCGTAGAGTGGTTTCTTCCGACCAAACCGGTCGATGAGTGGCCCGTACAGCAACTGCCCGGCCGCAATACCGATAAAATAGGCTGTAAGCGACAACTGCACCTGTGCGATAGACACGTGCAGGTCGCGGGCAATGGCCGGAAATGCCGGCAGGTACATGTCAATGGAAAATGGTCCGATCGTGGAGAGTGCCCCCAAAATCAGGATCACGACGAAATGCTGTCGACGCGTCATACGAAAAAAACTGTGGTTACTAAATTTACAGTTCCCTTGAGTTGATCGTTCCCGATCAGCCGATCATTTACTCTTCATAGCGCTGATTCTCAGATAAGGCCAATTTTTCCGGGTGATCGGACTACGCGCTCGGTTACGCCCAGTAACTAAACTTCTTTTTGGTGAAGATCGACTTGGGAATCATCGCGTGAACGCCCAGCGTCTGATCGACCACCTGACTGACTTCCAGATCGACGCCTGTGCTGGCAATCGACAGGGCTTCGTTGAAGGTAAAACCCAGTTCGTCTTTAATGAACGTCACGGCTTCGGTCAGTGCGTTTTTCATCGCTTTGTTCAGGTCTTTATCCAGCCCGACGGCGATAAAATGCGTGGGTGTTTCGGCGCGGGGCATAGTGAGCTTCTTACCCTTATGCACGATAAACTTGGCGGTCAGTGTCACCGCCGTTTCAATCGCCACTCCGCTGACTTCGCCGTTGCCCTGCGCCCCGTGTCCGTCGCCGGTGGTAAACAGGCCACCCGGCACCGATACGGGCAGGTACAGGGTCGTGCCTTTCGTCAGGTGCTTGATGTCGAGGTTGCCGCCGAAAAACGCGGGCGGTATCGAACTGACCCGTCCCTGCTCAGGCGGGGGCGACAGGGCCATCACACCCATGAATGGCTTCAGCGGGATCGCAATGCCTTCCCGGAAGGTTGCGGTTCGGCGCTTGGCGTCGTAGCGGTACACAAACGATTCGCGTGTGGTCACGGCGTCGGGAATGCCGCCCCCGCCGGGCCACACGCTGTTTACCCCGAAGTCGGCGGGCAGCGTCAGGTCGAGGATGCGCAGTTCGAGCGAGTCGCCCGGTTGGGCACCGTCGATGTAGATCGGTCCCGTCAGCATGTGCCCCCGGATACCCGACGGCTCCGGCTTCACTTTTTTCATAATTGCGATCACTTCCTGCGCATGGGCGTCGATGGGCAGGTTGTTTTTCTGATAAAACGCTTCGGGATCAGTGCGGTTCACCCCCGACGGATTAACCGTCTGAATTTCTACCACGTCGCCGTCTTTCACCCGCGCCACCGGTGGGACGTCGGCTCCGAAATAGCCGTAAACCATGTTTTCAGGTAAGGAACGAATGACGTGGTCGGGCTTGATGCGGATGGGGGCTGACTTGGGACTGGTCAGCAGATCAGCCGCCTGTCCGGTTAGGGTAGCAGTCGAGAGGGCTACACTGCCCTGCGCTGTTCGGCGCAGGAAACTACGTCGGGATGATGGCATACGGTCGTATTCGTTTGTCGTGAAGAACTGGCTAAAGCTACGCACCAATGACCGAAACTGAAACCGGCAGCAAGGCGAAGTAGCGACGACTATAGCCGGGGATGGTTCTGAACTCGCCCGGTCGTCAGTGATTCGGGGGCAGCCGTATCAGGCCGTTCCCGAATTACATTATTGGCTGTGGCCGGATCAACTAGCACCGGAATAGATGGGTCGGAACAGGGCGTACTGATTTGCTGTTGTCGGTCCATGCGTATGAAAAAGAATGTGTTCGTCATTATCGGTAGTGCCAGCCAGAACTCCTCGAACCGAAGACTTATCGACCGAATCGCTGAGTTGACCGCTGATCAGCTAGTACTGACAATTTTTGAGGAACTGCACAAAATACCGCCCTTCGATCCGGTGTATGCGTTCGATAATACGCCGTCGGAGGTCCTGGCTTTTCGCGATGCTGTCGAACAGGCTGATGCCGTGCTTTTCTGCACGCCCGAATACATTTTCAGCATTCCCAGCCGACTAAAAAATGCGCTTGAATGGTGCGTAGCGACCATGATTTTCGATGGTAAACCCACGGGCCTTATCACCGCATCAGCCAATGGCGAACTGGGGCATAAGGAACTGTATCTGATCATGGAAACCTTCACACCCCGCCTGTCCGACGAAACGAATCTGCTCATTCAGGCCATAAAGGGGAAGATCGACCAGTCTGGCACCATCACCGATGCCGCTACTGCAAGGGACGTTCAGCAATTCGCCCGCGCGTTCGTCGCGTTGGTCAATACCGCCCCCCACGCTGCCTAGCCGGGTTGCCAGTCAACTTATCCGTTGCGGGGTGAACCCAACCGACCGCTGATGCTGTTGGCCTGAACAACCGCTTTTGTCATTGATTTTTCATACGGATATGACGACAACTAACATGCTGCACACAGGTCAGGCCAAATCAGTTGGCGGCCGCGACGGTCAAGTGACCTCGAACGACAACGTTCTAAATCTGGGACTTACTCTGCCCAAGTCGCTGGGGGGGCGTGCTCGCGAAGGGGCTACGAATCCTGAGCAATTATTTGCGGCTGGCTATGCTGCCTGCTTTGGCGGTGCGGTAGGGTTCCACCTCCGGGCCGATAAGCTGACGGCCGATGAAATCGCGATCGACGCAACGGTGGATATGTTCCTCAACGACGAAAAGCTGCCGACGCTGGCTGTCACGATGCACGTCAACCTGCCCGGTCTGACGCAGGAGCAGGCAGAGACGATTGTTGCCAAAGCCCATGAGACCTGCCCGTACTCGCGTGCAACCAGGGGTAACATTGATGTGGCCATTACCGTAACGACGAATCCGGCTTAATTTCAGTCTCCCGTGCCCATTCAAAACCCCGCAGCCATCTGATGGCTGCGGGGTTTTGTCGTGTTTGTTAATGGGCTGACAGTCGTTTTCATAACGCGGTACACTAGCTATCATCAGGTGAATGAAGCCGATAGTCAGACGCCGATTCTGTACTCATTTAGAAAAAATACGACCATAAGGTCGCTCTTATGCGTTTACCTAGTTACTACCATCCAACTTTAGGTGCATGCATAGTCAACGTTTTTGGAACTACTGCTTCTTTATTTTATTCGCTTTATGGCCACTGGGACAGGGACTTGCGCAGGATACGACGCGGACCCCGGTGGCTGGGCAGTCTATTCCCGATACGCTGTTATTTAAAATTCAGAAAGCTCAGTCCGTCATAACGGAGCTTAAATCGGCGGGTAAACGAGGTTATGGGGTAACGCGTATTCAGACCGGCCTGTCGGATGTGAAAGCGAGTATAGCGCCCATCATCACAGATGTTAACCTGCACAAGCTGGCCATTGATCCCAAAGTGCTGGCCAACTACCGACTAATTTTAGACGATGCGCAGACCCGACTGGCAACCTGGCGAACCACGCTTTCCAAGTCCAACAATATGTTACAGCGGCAGCTCGATCAACTGGTCGAGCTAAGTGGGGATTCATTGCTGACTGTATCCGGTAACGATACGACGGAGAAAGTGCTGTACCGCGATCAGTTGACCAGCATTAAATTCCAACTGCAGAATGCCGGTACGCAAACAAGTGCGCAGTTGGATACGGTCAGTCGATTACTGGCTGACGTGTCGGGTACATCATTGAAGGTTAGCGAATTGCAGACAACACTGGGCGAACAACTGCAACAATCGACGGCCAACACATTTCGAAAAGAGGTGCCGCACTTGTGGCAGGCACCGGTATCGCTCAATGTGTCTGAGCTAAGCAAGCAACTGTGGGCGAACTATCTGGGGCAGCAAAAAATTCTGACGTACTTCCTGAGCGCGACCTGGGACGACCGCTTTCTGCTGTATATGCTGGCTATCGGATTCTTTGCCTGGGTATTCGCCAATTTCAGAAAGCTCAATGAGTTGCCGGACAATCAGGATCTGGGTAAGCTCAACATAACGAATTTACGGCCGGTGCCGGTTGTATCGTCACTGATTGTACTGTTAAACCTGATACCCCTGTTTGAGCCCGGCGCACCGTCGTCGTACATCGAATTTACCCAGTTTCTACTGCTGATTGCATTAAGTGTTCATCTGTGGCACAAACTGGCACCACCCGATTTGCGCCTGTGGCAGGCAAACGGCATTCTGTATGTGCTGCTCATCGTCACCGTTAATGTGGTCAACGATTCGCTGGGGCTACGGCTTTGGCTAATCGGACTGAATCTGGCTTTTCTCTACATCGGCTATCGGTATGCTGGTCACTTGCAAAGCAAATCGGTTAGTACGCGCATCATTCGCCCCGTAACCCGGCTTTTCTTCGTCCTGCACGCACTGGCGATTTTATTGAACATAATCGGGCGAATCAGTCTGGCGAAGACGTTCAGCCTGACGGCGGTTATCGCGCTGGTACAGATCACCGGACTCGCGGTGTTTATCGAGATTGTCCTGGAAGCCCTCGAGCTGCAGATGCGGGTTAGTACTGGTTCGCAGGGACTGTTTTCGCGGGTAAACGTCGATCACACGCGCCGGGCGGCCAAGAAAGGGCTGGTTTTTCTGGCGGTTGCCCTGTGGCTGCTGGTGTTCCTGACTAATCTGGGTATTGCCGATGGCGTTTTTAGTTTCATTGGCGAGGTGCTGACCAAACCGCGTACGTTTGGTAGCGTTACGTTCAGCCTAAGCAATATCCTGTCATTCTCCATCATCATCTATCTGTCGAGCCTGCTTCAGAAAAACATCGGCTTGTTTTTTGGCGAAAGCCAGGTGCCGTCGGCGAATGGGCAGGTCGATCAGGTCAATTCCATGCTCGCGCTAATCCGGCTGGTTATTATCATCGGCGGGGTACTGCTGGCGGTGGTTGCATCGGGTGTGTCGATCGATAAATTCACCGTCGTACTGGGGGCGCTCAGCGTTGGAATTGGTCTTGGTATGCAGAATATTGTGTCCAACTTCGTGTCGGGTATCATTCTGATCTTCGAAAAGCCGTTTCGTATCGGCGATTACATCGAACTGGCCGACAAGAAAGGGCGTATACTCGACATCGGCATCCGGTCCAGCAAGATGCTAACTGGTCAGGGCTCTGAAGTTATCATACCCAACGGCGATCTGCTGTCGAATCGGCTGGTCAACTGGTCCTCGCGGGGAACCTATTTGAAGACAGAGTTCACGTTGAAAGTGGGGGGCGACACGGATATGCAGCAACTGCGAACGATTATTCAGGAAAGCGCCAGTCAGCTCGATGAGTCAGTAGACGGAATGCCGCCGGAAGTTGTCGTGACGGGTATTGGGGCCGATGCTATCGAACTGAAGGTAGTGGCCTGGATTCGAAGCATTTCCAGCGAGTCTAGCCTGAAAAGCGAACTACTTCAGCAACTGGTTGGCCGGCTCCGGGATGTTGGTATCCGGTTGTTGTAAAGGTGCGTGACTCTGTGATGCATAACAGCGTGAGTGTCAGTTTTTGTCATCCCGGCAACAGGAGGGATCTTCGGCAGCAACTGCACTATTCGCCTGAGCGGATCATTCCTGTCGTCAGGATGACAAAAAAGGTACCATGTAATTGTTTACTAGGGCGTTAATTTGCTTCTAGAGCGATCCGCGTATCGGCTAGTTTGGCGAGTGTACCCGCGCAGTGGGTGACGGTGATTTTACCGACTTCCCGTAGCACCTTCATGTTGCGGGGACTAGCGTTATCCATGTCCATACTGGCGTCGCCCCAGGCTACTATCATTTGCCAAATTTCACGAAGGCACCCAGGCTTACCGTGGCGGTATGATTATCATTTCCGTCGAAAATATAGTGGTAGCCAAGTTCCGTATTCACACCTATTGATTGCGTAATCGACCATTGAAGGCCAGCTTTGGGGCTCACGCCAAAGTCACGGCTGGTTCCCGAGAATGTCTCTCGTGGCGACGTACTACCATAATTATAGAATTCAGCCGTGCTGTTGCTTGCATACAGTCCGGCCTCCAGGCCTATGTACGGGCGCAAACGGCGTGTTGAAAAGAAGTATTCCACCTGCCCCGTTGTTATAAGCGAGTTTCTTCTGTCGCGGTAGGCGCCCATCCCAAACTCGCTGCGCTGGGTAAAATACCGGGCGTTTACACCAACCGCAACATGGGGATTGGTGAAATATCGTACGGTAACCCCAGTGCCCAATGTGCCATCGTTTAAGGTCATGCCCCGTTGAATGGGGACGGCCCGTACGCCTGATACGTTGAGTTGAAACTGCGCGTACGAACGGGTCGAGACGAAGGTGAAAAGGGTGGCGACGATGGCCGTTACCTTGAAAATAATGCGCATAGTCTAAAGAGTTGATAGAATAGTTTCTAATAGGAGTCAGCAGGAGGGATATTCGTTGGCTCACCAATGGGAAATATATTGATCGGTAGCAACCCATAGATCTAAAAGACTTTTGAAACCTTTTAGATCTGGATTGGAACAATAAACTCACCTATCCAGATCTAACGTGTCTTGCGTTTGTTTATATGACAGGATCAACTCGTTTTTAGTGGTGTCGTAGACTAGTTCGAAATCGGTTCCGTATAAAGATGGGGTCGTGTTGACCCGCGAGTTTTTTGGTGTCGTAAAGCGCTCGCTTTTGTTGGGGCTGGATTTATATAAGTCACCGATATATTTTTTAGAAAAAACGCTCTTTCAACAAACGGGAACCACTGGAAGCTGGTGAACTGCGAAGCCACGATTATATGCTCGATAAAACGTGCTGTTATTTATTCTAATCGATCTCGATGATCCAGATTCACTTATGGCCAGAAGAAAACTTATGCTCGATACATAACCAGACTCAACTACAATGACCATTGAAGCAATGGATAGGATAGAGATTGAGACGGGTTTATCGTTCAGCGAAGCACCAATCCAGAGCAGAAGACAGATAGCCAGGTGAAAAAGCCCCAGAAGAAAATAGTCAACGTGGAGGGAAGCTGTCGAAATACCCGTAAGAAGCGCCAGGCCGATAACCGTGGTTGTACCGACAGACAGCAGAACGTACTTTTTCTGTTTATCGGGATGCTTGTCGATTCCTATGTTTATAAATAGACCGATAAGCGGATTAGCCCAAAGCGCGAACAACGCAATGATGACAATTGCCGCCATATACCGACTGCTTTAAACGAATATGGTTGCCTAAAAAGCTATGCATCAACGGCCTTGTAGCGAGATTGCCAGATCGGGTACCGGGCCGAGGACCGTTTCCAGCCGGAGTGTGGCTGTAGCCGATTGGCCAGGTGTGGCTGACAGAAGGACGACGGGTAGGGTGAGGGTTTCATCCCGTTTCAGGCGCAGGGGGAACGTCGGTAGCTGAACCCGGAATCGATCACCTGCCGGGCCGCTTAATTCGACGGCAATCAGCTCGACGGCGTCGCCCCGATTCGTGAGTTGAACTGATTGCGGTTTGCCCGGCACGAGGTCGGTCAGGGTAGTTTTGTCGGCGGTAAGACTGAGCGACCGGGGGGACGTATAGTCGATGGGACGCAGTTGAATCTGCCGGTAGTAGACCTCAGCTCCTTCCGACTGAAGCTGAATTTTGCCACGCGTCGTTTGCTGATGAATCGCCGGGCGGTAGGTATTGAACAACCGATTGACGACGTAGCCATTGACGATGTACACTGCATCGGCTCCGCGCGTGATCAGTTCGACCGTGTTCCACTGACCGTGCGG
>JAKONH010000266.1 GCA_022702045.1 Spirosomataceae bacterium | reverse complement strand
GAAGCCGGTTCCAGCGTCTTGAAAACTGGAGTTTCCTCCTGAACTTTTATCTTGGCCTGTTCCAGTTGCTTCGACAATTCATTGTATACCGATTGCATCAGCAGATAATCGGCCTGGAGCCGCTGTTCTTCCAGCTTAGCTGTATTCAGATAAACAGCCCTGTTGCTGTCGCGGTAATTTGATAAAGCGTACTCCGCAGCCTGGTAGCGGTTTTTCGCTTCAGCAGCCTGCTGACGCAGAAACTCTACCTGCCGCCGTGATTTTTCCGTACGGTACGTTGTAATGTAATCAGTGAGGTATTTGAGCGAATTCTGGGCTATCGTTGCAGCAATAATGGCTTCGCGCTCGGTGGCGGATATGGTCAGAATACCCGTCTTCTTGTCGTAAGCCCCGGTCACGTTCGCCAAGACCCCATTTATGTGATCGTTCTGCTCTTTTGTAAGCTCAATGAGCTGCGGGTTTACCGGCAACTTAATTGATTCCTCACCCGACAAGTCGGGTGTAAACAAGGCACCAAACCAGCTTTTACCCATCTCGTCCATGTAAGCCGTCAAGGGTAGCTTCTTCTTCAGCTTGGTCGAAAAAACGGGCTGCTTAAGCAAATGCAACGCAAAAGGGATGCTTTGCAGTACGTTAGGATATAGGTCTGGCCGGATGGCATCCTGACTTCCCATATTATCGATGCTGATTCCGGCGAGTCCCGCTAGCGACCCTAAGCCGCTCAGACTGCCAGACCCTTTCGCTTGTATTTCCGGCATCACTGAAACCTGAGCAGTGTAAATGTTAGGTTTGGAGAAGGCGTACAACACCCCGAGAAGCAAACCACTTAATGCACCTATAAGGATACGTCGTTGGTTATCCCGGAAAAAACCGATCAGGTCCGACACACTGATCCCAATAGTATCTTCGTCCTTCTCTTCGCGTTGATAGTGTTCTGTTACAGACATACGTACTTTCGGTTATCGAAGTAACAGATTAGCTAATGCTATCGACACGGTTGCCAGCAGCGACAATATGCCAATTCGCTCCGCCGGACTGATTCGATTTTCATCAAGTGGCTTAAACGGTACAACTACCGTAGAACCCGGCTCTACTTTGGGGCGGGAACGAAAGAATAGAAAATGATGTGTCCGGTCTTTACGGCCATTTGGATAGATAACATAGGCTTTGCCACCACGTGCATTATCAGTTATCCCACCCGCTTCACTTATATAATCGTTGAAGTCGTAACTGCTTTTGTAGCTGGTGACCGATGGATTCAGTACAGCCCCCTGAATATCAACAGTTTCTGACCGGCGAGGAATATACAACGTATCACCACCTTTAAGCAGTAGATTACTTTCTGCTGTGCTGTCGCTCAGAATTGCCTGTAAGTCATTACCGATGACTTCACCATTACGAATATACTGCGCTCCTGACAGATAAGCTTCTGGTCTCAAACCGCCTGCCCGCCGAATTAGATCGGAGATTCGCTCACGTCGTGTTACGATAGCATAATTACCGGGTTGCATGACTTCACCATATATATTGACCTGCCGCTGCGTTTCATAATTCGCCGACGTTCTTACATAAACGACATCAAACGGCTCTAGCTTAAATGTGGCCGCCGGACTACCAGGGATGATGCGTAGATTCGGATCAACATTGAACTGATATTTTTCCAGTGTAACGTTGCGGATACCTGCCGAATCGCTACGTATACGACGAGCGACTTCGATTAGATTTGGTTTTGCTCCTTCCTGAAAACCGCCAGCTTGGGCAATCAGATCGCCTATGCCCATGTTACTGATGAAGTTGACCGTATCGGGTCTATTGATAGCGCCTTCTATCGTGACGTAGTACCGCTCCCGTAAATCACGAATTGATAGAATGGAAATACTATCCTGACGAAGAAGCGGTATATCGTTCTCTTCTCCCCGCATCAGCTTGCCTAGATCAAAGGAAATACTTTCTATATCCATGTCGGGTCGCTCACGGATAATGATAGCTCGGTTCATGAACGCATCTTTCTGAAGACCATCAGCCCGGCGGATGAGTTGCTTCACAGTTTCGAGACCGGGTTCGAGCGCGTAATCACCTGGCCGCATGACTGCGCCGGCAATCTGTACACGGTTTTCATACCGTTCCAGAATTTTACCGACTATATATCGATCACCCGGCTTGGGAACGAACTGCGCGGTTTGCTCTTCTGTAATTGTGATAATCTGCCGCTCACGTGTAGTGTTCCGACGTAGTGTAATCGAAGCTCTATATGCTTCGTCCGAAAAACCACCAGCAAAGCTTAATACAGTTTTTAGTGTTTCACCGGGCAAAACCTCAAAAATGGCTGGTCGTCGAACCTCACCTGTTAGGGTCACATGTGTATCATAGTCGGCGACGCGAATAACGTCCTGATCCTGTAATCGAACGTTATCGCGCTGGTCAGCCCGAAGAATGAAATCGTATAGGTCAATAGTACGAACAACACGATTACCCCGAATCACGCTGATTTCGCGGAATGAACCGGTTTCCGGATTTGGTCCACCGGCCAGGTACAGTGCGTTGAACGCTGAGCCTAACGACGAGATGGTATACGTACCGGGACGGACGACTTCGCCGACAAGCGTAACCCGGATGCTACGGATATTCGTTAGCGCAACATTAGCCGTTGTACCGCTCCCCGATACACCCAGCCCTTGATAGACCGCTTTACGAAGCCGGGCGATGATACGCTGTTCGGCTTGTTCGATACTTAGCCCAGCAACGTAAATTGGTGTTACGTTCGGTACTTTGACCGTTCCTTCCGGCGAAACTTTCAGCTGGAAATTGTCTGATGCCGCGCCGGCAATATCGATACTGATTTCATCGTCGGGACCGACAACGTAGTTGCGGGGAGTGGCGATACGGAGGTTTGGCTCGAAGGATAGGCTGGCGTTTTCGAACAGCGATGCACCGAACACTTTCAGCCGTTTAGTTGTATCCCGTAGCCGTGTCGCATCCAATGACTCGAACCGTTGTGACAGGTCATTGGGCAAAGTCCGGCCAGTATTTGCTCCTGATTGCGTGTTACCCGTAATACCCGTTTGGCTGGTTGGACGACTGCCTTGCGAACGGATGGTATTGATCCGCTTACGCATCATGGCAATATCGTCAAGCGTATATCCCTGAGACATAGCCGCCTGCTCGATCTGAAACTCATTCATCCCACTAGCTTGTGCCTTGCGGTAGAACTCAGCGACCTGCTCGTCAGATAGTTGATCTACTCGTGATGGTGCTTTCTGCTGTGCATATACGTTTGTGACTGTACTTAGTACAAAAAAGGTAAGCGCAATCCGTAAATATTGGACAAAAAGTGTAGAGAATGACAATTTGTCTGTAGTGAACATGAACAGTGGCTGTTGGGCCTAAAATTGATTCGCAAAAGTAATGCATTACA
>JAKONH010000234.1 GCA_022702045.1 Spirosomataceae bacterium | reverse complement strand
GCGCAGAAAATCGCCGTGTTTTTCCAGTACGGTCACGTCGACACCCGCCCGTGCCAGCAGAAAACCCAGCATCATGCCCGCCGGGCCACCCCCCACGATACAGCAGGTCGTTTTCATGACGGTTTATGGTTTTCGGTATACGGTAGCGAACAGTATGCAGCCCAGACCGGTTCGCGCTACGGTGGCGGCCGGCGCGGGTCCACGTCTGGTAGCCATCAGGTTAACGTTTGCAGATGGATGCTTCGATGCTTCATTGGCCGCTGTCGCGTCCACCAGATGTGGCTGGGCTACACACCAGCCATCATAGGCAAAAAACCACTACAACTGATCGGACAGAAACTGCCGGACGGTTTGATAGGGGCGTTGTGCTGTTGCTTTGCCGTTGACGGGTTTGTCGGCTGCCGAGCCCGTTACGGGCTCGGCGGGGCGGGGTGGTCGGTTAGTGGTAGCCAGCAAACGTTCCCGCTGAAGTTGTCGCTGTTCATCGTCCGTGAGTGTATTCCGAATGGCAGCGCCCTGTCCGTACCCGTCGTTGAAGTTGCCGATGCGGCTGTCGGTCTGCGCCAGTTTCAATTCTGCCAGCAGGTGAGTCAAATCCGCTGTCTGCGTCTGAATCCGGGTTTTCAGTTCGGCGAGATTGGGCAGCAGATCGAGGTTATGCTGCAACACGTTCTGCTGCGTGCGCTGCTCGGCCAGCTGACTGTCTAGCGGAGCCGTTTCTTTATCCATACGCCGTAGCCGACGGCGGTATTTACCCAGCCGGATGTCGGCCTGCAGCCAGCGGAACCAGAACGCCGACAGAACGGGCAGTGCAATGCCCAGGCAGACGGCACCTGCCAGCGCGAACAGAATACCACTTAGCACGAACGACAGCAGCGCCCAGGGGCTGTTGACCAGCGCCAGATTCAATTCGCTCGATTGCGCCAGTTGCTTCTCGATCTGATTCATCACCGAGGGAGGTAGTGACGTTGTCGTGGCCAGCGGATCAGTACTTAGTTGCAACTGCCTGACCGACTTGTTGATGGCTGCTTTCAGCTGATCGGTGCGGTAGGCTTCGTAACGAAACCAGCCCAGCACGGCCAGGGTCAATACGGCAAACACGGCGAGTGCCATCTTGAACCGTTCGTAACGGCCCCGGTTTAGCGTTGGATTCTCCTGATAGGGTTGTTCAATGAGCCGGTCGTAGGCGGGCTTAAGCAGTATCGATACCATCGCCAGACCTACTGCAAAGGCCCAGGCTTCATCAGAGTTGCGGATGTTGAGCGCGTAGGCAACGATTTCGTGTGAGATAATCAGGTCGCCAGCCAGAAAGGAAATGCCAGCTACTAGAAAGAGCAGTCCGGCCAGCAGCGAATAGTCGGGGGCGGCTTTGGTTCGTCGCTCCTGAAGGGCATCGCGGGCATCGAGCACCGCCTGCCGCTCGGCCTCGCGTTTACTGACCTGTTTGTTCAGCCGTTCGACCTGTAGCGCGTGGGTTTGTAAATCGGCGTAGGCTGTCCGGTGGGCATCGGTGGCTTCGGCAAATTGGCGCTCGGTGGCCGCCAGTTCGGTTCGCTTTTCGGCAATCCGTTCGTTCAGCCAGTCAGTACTGATCTGACTCGATAGGTACCCTTCGTAGTGATCGCGGTCAACGCCATCGACACCACTGCTGTAACCATGCTGATAATCAGGCTTATTGATTGGCTCCATTCAGTTGTGGGTTTACAGTATTCAGTTTACAGTGTTCGGTGTGTGACTTGCAACGATCCAGCCAGTGAACGGATAGTGCCTGTTGCGGAAGTACATAATTCACTTGGCGGACCGTGTGAAGGTGGCCATCGACTACTGTAACCTGTGCACTTAACTATACAATACCGCGCGCTGCGCTTCCGTCAGTCGGTCACGAAGGCTGCGGGCCAGCGTAAACTCGCTTAGAAACAACTGAATCAGCGCGTCGCACCGGGCGTTGTGCCGGGCGAGTTCGGTTTCCTGCTGATTAAGCAACGTTATAAGCTGGGCTTTCTGTGCCCGCAAGGTGTTGATTTCCTGTTGACAGACAGCAAGTTGCTGCGTAAGTGAGCCGATCAGTGGTTGCGACGTATGCCGGGCTGATCGCAGTGAGATGCTACGTAACCCATTGGTGATCAGTCGTCCGGCAGTGGGAAGAAGAGCCAGCAGGATAGCTGAAATCAGCACTGACTGACCAACTGATTGCGTACTGAGTGCAGCGGTCAGGACAAAGCCTGATACGATCAGTGGTAAGCCAAACGTGTTGAGCAGCCAGCTAACGAACCGTTCCCGGTCGGGTTCGGCGGGCTGACTAAACGGGCCAGCAATACCCGCCAGACAAACCCCCAGACTAATAAACACACTGCTATAGACAGGTTGCGTTGTCTGGTCGATCAGGAAGAAAGCACCGAGACCCGTTCCCAAACCCAGCGTCAGCGCAAGGATCGAACGGGCCGGGTGGGGAGCCGTTAGTTGCTGTTTGTAGAGTGCATCGAGCCGGTGTTGCTCATCCTGTTGCCGATTCTCTTGCTGTGTCAACTGATCGTTCAGTCCGGTAAGCCGCGCCCGCAACTGACTAATCGATTGGCTGATTGGCGTTGTCTGCCGGGCCGAATACGCGCGAAAGACGGCCAGCTTATCGTCGGGGTCAGCGTCGGACATACCATACAGAACGCCCTCATCGCGCAGAGTCTCTTCGTCGGTAAGCCAGGCTGGTAACGCTTCGAGGGGGTCCAGATCCGAAACCGTCGACATGACCGATACGGTCATAGGCGACGCAACCGGGGTGGTGAGCGGGACAGGATGGGGTGCGGGTGGTGTCGAACGGAATACAGCCCGTAGCTGGTCGAGAAAAAGCATAGTCAGAACTGGTAACCGAACGGGCAGAAGCGCTCGATAGAATTAGTACGAAGGCGGCCCTGAAAAATATATAGCCGTGTCGTGAAGGAACGTTATCTTCCTACACAATAAACGTTCACAGGTCGGTCTAACGTTGCAAATAAGCGGATTTTCGTCAGAAATTGATGCTACTGCCGTTGTGACTACGCAGCAACAACGGGTTTGACCAACCAGCGGAAGAGTGACCAGGCTATAACCATCAAGCCGGAAAAGAGTATACTCAATACCGGATTATACCAGATGATCGCCAGCAGACACACGACCGACAGGGCAAGCGCCAGGATCGGGACGAATGGATAACCGGGTGTCAGGAAAGGGCGGGGTAAGTCCGGCTCCGTTCGGCGCAGGCGAAATAGACTCAACAGGCTACTGATATACATAACCAGTGCCCCAATGACAGACAGCGTAATGATCTGCCCCGTGGTACCGGAGAAGAGGGCTGCCAGCCCAAGTAGTCCGCCAGCAATCAGCGACCAGTGTGGTGTCTGAAAACGGGTGTTTACGTTGGCCAGGAAACGGGGTAGGTAGCCCGCCCGGGCCAGGGCGAAGAGTTGCCGGGAATAGCCTAATGTATTGGCGTGGAAGGACGCGATCAGGCCAAACAGCCCCAGTCCGGCGAACAGCTTCGACCACGGATTTTGCCGACCCAGCGCTACCGCCAGCGTTTCGGGCAGTGGGTAGTCGATGGTGCTGAGCTGCCGCCAGTCGCCGACGCCTGCGCAGAGCAGCATCGTTGCCAGTGCCAGCACCACCAGCGTGGCAATGCTAAGTAGATAACCACGGGCAATCGTTTTGTGAGGGTCGCGCACTTCTTCGGCAACCATAGCTACACCTTCAATCGCCAGGTAAAACCAGATAGCAAAGGGAATAGCCGCAAAAATGCCGCCTACGCCAAACTCCTCGTTATGTGCCAGCACGTTCTCGGTGCGGTAAGCGGGGGCAACCAGTATCAGAAAAAACAGCAGTTCGGCAACAGATAGAAAGGTAATAATGACCGAAAAATTGGCCGACTCGCGAATGCCGAGCAGGTTGATACCAATAAATACGACGTATGAACCCACCGCCACCCACAACACCGGTAGGGAAGGGTTGAGGAAATGCGCGTACGCGCCTAGCGCGGCCGCGATAGCCGGCGGAGCCATCAGAAAATCGACGAGTGTAGCAAAGCCTGCTACAAAACCACCTGTGGGCCCAAAGGCCCGCAGCGCATACGCAAACGGACCGCCCGCGTCAGGAATGGCGGCTGTCAGTTCGGTATAGCTAAAAATGAAAGCCAGGTACAACACCGTGACTAGCAGTGTTGCCCAGAAAAAACCGATCGTTCCGGCCACGGCCCAGCCGTAATTCCAGCCGAAATACTCACCCGAAATTACCATGCCCACAGCAATTGCCCAGAGCTGCGTGATGGTTATGGCTTTCTTGAGACTGGGCATAAAAACAGTGATTTATAAACACAGAGCCACAGAGGTAGCCATGGAGTATACAGAGAAAAACTACTTCGTGTGCTCCGTGATTTCCGCTGTGTCTCTATGTTTAGAAAAAGATGTTCCTTCGTCTACGGTGATGATGTAGGCCCGGCCACCTGCCCGCTCGATGGCGTCGGCCACCTGCTCGGGCTGCGTGGGGGCGTATACGAACATGCAGCCGCCCCCGCCGGAGCCATTGATTTTACCGCCTAACGCACCAGCGTTTAGAGCGGCATCGAGCATCCGGTCGATTTTGGGCGTGGAAATTCGTTGGGCGTCCCGCAGATTCGTTTGGTGTTCGTTGAGCAACTGGCCAAAGCGATGATGATCGAACGGCTTGGCAGGGCTTTTTAGGAGGGTCAGGGCGTCGCGTAGAATGTCACGGTTAGCCAAGTTGCCTTTCAGCAGGATGTATTCGTCTTTCGTCAGAATGTCCTTATATTCGGTTACCTGCGTTGACTCCGTCGCGTGCAGCGAGAATGTTGAGTCGAGGGCACTCAGTCGTTTGACGATGTCGAGCATACCGAACTTAACCCGGCTCAAAATACCGATGGTGTCTTTCGGTTCGCGCGAATCACCGAGAACGAATGTACCCAACGGCGGGGTAAGCGTTTGCAGTGAAATCGCCGGTGTCGACTCCAGATAAATCAGCTGACCGACCGCCGTCGAGTAATGATCCATCATACCCCCCGGCTCGCCAAACTCCAGCACTTCGGCCGTGTAGGCCAGTTCGGCAATGCGTTTCGGTGACAACGTGACTGGCAGATCGGCCAGGTGCGTCAGCAGGTTGATCCAACTCACCAGTAAGGCCGACGAACTCGACGTACCCGAATTGATGGGAATCGTACCGCGAACCGTTCCCATAATACCCTGACTAAACGAGTACCCTTCCCGCAACAGGATATTTATCGCCGACCGAAAATAGTCGCGTTCGCTGAGGTATGGCAACGGTTGACCGGAAAAGGGAATAGCCACATGGCCACCTATATCAGGTAGATCAAGCTGGAAACCGGGTTGGTTGTCGGCTTGGGCAGTTATAGCGATTCGTCGCGAGATGGCGGCCGCAATAACCGGCAACCCCAGATAATCCTGATGCTCACCAAACAGGCAGATTCTCCCCGGCGTCGACGTGGTTACAGCTACGGGCATTGATACAGGTTCGTGGTTTGTCGTTGGTGGTTCGTGGCTTATCCAAAATGGTGCAGACCGTATGAGCTACGAATCACCAACGACAAACCACGAAACAAGACTACCAGCTATTGCGCTTGTGACCCGATACGGCGTAGTATAGAATAAAGCCGAACAGGGGAAGCAGCAGCGCGTAAGCAAGTTGAGGGTTATAGGTATCGGTCAGGTAGCCATGCACCAGTGGCAGAATAGCACCGCCTGAGATACCCATGATCAGCAGGGCCGATCCTGTTTTGGTAAAACGGCCCAGCCGGTTTAGGGCCAGCGGCCACAGAGCCGGCCAGATTGGTGCCAGACCGAAGCCAAGCAGTGCCACGCACAGTACCGATGTAAACCCACTGGTTAACAGGGTAGCTGTGGTTAGTACCAGCCCGTAAATAGCGCCAAAGCGCAGGGCCGTTTGCTGGGACACGTAACGTGGAATCAGGAAAATGCCCAGCAGGTAACCCGCCAGCAGGCCGTAGAGTGTGTATGTCGTGAAATACTTAGCTTCAGCATTGTCGAAACCTAAGGCTTTGCCGTAGTTGATAATCGTATCACCGGCGATAACCTCGGCACCCACATAACAAAACAGCGCCAGTACGCCCAGCACAAGATTTGGAAACTGCCAGACACTGTCGTGCGTGGCTACGTCATTCGGTGTGTCGTTCTGTTCTTCCGATACCTCGGGCAAGTTTGAGAAGCGAATCAGCACGGCAACAGCAACAAGCACGCCCGTTAGAAACAAATACGGGGTAACTAACCGAGCCAGTGACTCCGCACCCGTTAAATTTTCGCTCCCCGACAGCAGCAAATGGCCGAAAATGAGTTGACTGCCAATGCCCGCCAGTTTATTCGCAATACCCAAAAAGCTGATCCGTTGCGCTGCGCTCTCGCGTGGGCCAATAATCGTCGCGTATGGATTGGAGGCCGTTTGGAGTACCGTCATGCCGATACCGATTAGAAACAGACCCACCAGAAACAGGGGGTAGGATACTGCTTTGGCTGCAGGTACAAAAATTAGTGTTCCCACGGCCATGACAATCAATCCTAGCGACATCCCGTTCTTGAAGCCTGTCCGTTTCAGTACGGCTGACGACGGAATTGCCATCAGCGTGTACGAAATAAAGAAGGCGAAAGCGACCAGGTTTGATCCAACCGTGCTCAGACTGAAAGCTTCCTTGAAAAAGGCAATCAGTACGCTGTTGAGCCAGGTAAGGAAACCAAATATGGAAAACAGAGCCGCTATAATTAGCAACGGGCCAATGTACGAACTGGTTTTGGGAGGAGAAGCCGTGGGTGTCATGCAGGAGTAACGGGATGGGCAGCTAAGCTGAGCAGAAGAATATTTTTAAATTATTTTACAAATAAGCCAAATCTGTCGCATTCCTGCAAATCAGCCATTAAAAAGCGTCGTTCAACGCAAAAATGGGTTTGTTACTTTTCCACTTTCCTCGGGTAAAGTCAGGAATGTCGACGGCTTTACTGCCCCCGGCAATACTTTGCTCCGACAATGGGCTAATAGCGCTCCAGGCAGCCGCGTCGTACACATCGATGGGAACCGGGCCTTTGGCTTTTACAGCCTCGATAAACCCACGTAGCACAAAAAAATCGATGCCGCCGTGGCCGCTGGTTTCCGCCGTTTGGGCATGTCGTTTCCAAAGGGGATGATCGTATTTTTCCTGGTAGGCTGCAAACGGTTCCCATGTGTGGGCTTTCGGCGTGATGCCTTCCAGATAGATCATGTCGTTATCGTCCATCCAGATGCCCTGCGTACCCTGCGCCCGAAAGCCCAGCGAGTAGGGGCGGGGCGAGTTGGTGTCGTGAATGATCACGATGTTTTCCCCATTCGCGCATTCGATCATTGTC